>JAKQYG010000515.1 GCA_023356515.1 Trichodesmium sp. MAG_R04
CATGTAGTTGCCACAACTTTAACTACAATGATCGGGTTTGTTCCTTTGTTGGTAAAAGGTGGTGGCTTTTGGCCACCTCTAGCTGTAGCGATCGCTGGTGGTGTTGGTGGTTCGACACTTGTCGCTCTCTACCTTGTTCCCTGTTGCTATTTACTTGTGGCAAATTTTGGTAGGGGAAATTAGTATGGAATTATTTAGATGAGCTTTTCAAATTACAGGACTGCCAAAACATCCTTAACTAAACCTTATTTGACTGATCACCCATACAGCGCTTTCTGTTGTTATGAGGTATGCTTATTTCATCCCAAATTAGTAACTTAGATTTATCAGTCAGCGCTTGACAAGGAATTTCCCATAATTTTTTACCCATTTTTGTTTGAGGTTGATGAATATTTGCCTAGTCTTCAACTTTTATATAAATTTTTAATCCTTTTTTAGCATCTATATGAAACTTTAAACCAACTTCAGTTTCATTAGTTATTTCTATACTTTCCTGGGAAATATCATTAACTTTAATACTCTCAATTCTAGCCAACTGACAATATGAAGATCTTTCCCTGACTAAAAAAACATTTGTACCTATAGACAAGTTACTATTATTAATTTTTGCTACTGCTGCCTTTGATTTTTTAAACCATTCTGTAACTTCACCAATTTTTTGAGCTTTACCTATAGAAATTTGCTTTTGAATTATCTGATAAGTTACTAATTCTGCTAAAGCTTGACACAAACATTTAGTAAAATCCCCTAAATCTAGTAATTCTTGAGTAAGTAGAATTTCATCAACGACTCCGTGAGCAGCTTCATTTATATAGGAAATTAATTGATTCAGTTCTGTTTCACCATTGTTTTTATCTCCTCTAATTTCTTCTATAAAATTTATGATTTTTTTGTGATTTATTACCCATTTCCAAGCATTACTTATTCCCGCATCAGCGAATAATTTTTCTAGAACATCTTTCCGTAAATTCTGGTCATGTAAAAGAAAAGCTTGTGGTAGTAATTCATAATTTTTATTTTCACCTTTTGTTCCGTGAAATATACCTCTAATCACCTGATTTTCAGTAAGGTTTTGGTTTTTAAATCTATCTTTTTTAAATTCCAGTAGTATACGCCCCACACCTTCTCGATGAGTACTTTTAATTTTCTCATCTAATTCTAAATAATTTTCTACTAGCTTTGGTAAATATTGTAGCCAAGTTGATATTAACTCTTTGACAAAATTTTCATAAATAGCATACAAACGAGTTACTACTACACAATGTTCGTATAATTTCCACTTATCTAAATTTGGAGTTCTCTTTAATAACTCAATAATTTCTTGATTATCTTCTTGATTATCTTTTGATTGCTGTATATTTACTATCCCCATCTTTGCAATTTTTCTAAGTCTATCATTAGTTTGAATAATTTCTCGAATACTGTCAATATCTTGATTTACATTTTCCAGGATACCTTCAACCGTTTCAAACATCTCAAACATGTTGAATTAATCTCCAATCACTTTTAGAAGCATATTTTCAAAGACTTTAATTCGCTGCTGAATATCAGTTTTAGCATTTTTTTCTTCACCAGTGAAAAGACCAGAATATCTCTCGTCTTTACACAACTTCTTTGTTTCTTCAATTACTTGAGATTTTTTTGAAATTAATAGTTCAGGGTTTGATAAATATCTACTCAGACTTACCATCATAGCATCATAATAAGCTTTATAAGAGATTGGCTTCTTGGCGTAAAAAGGTTTAAATAAATTTTCTTCGTAGAGTTGACTAGCTAACTCAATAGTTTCTAAAAAAATCTCTCTTAATGATTCAATATCTTCATCGGAAAATCCCATACTTTTTATCATGTAAAGGTCAAGAAAATTTGCTATTCCTCCCCGGAAATACTCCATATTTCTTAGGGCAAAAAAACGCAATACTAATTCAGCATCTTCCATTTTTTTATAGAGATTATTTTTTGCTAACTCGTTGTCGGAACTATCATTTTGTGTAGGTACACCCCAAGCTTCAGCAAATATAGGGTTACGGGATAATTCAAGTAATAGTTCATCAAATTTCCCATTATACAAACAATGTCTTGCTTCCTGTCGGCTTAAATCTACTCCCCCTGTATTGATGCGTTCGAAAGCAAGCTGTTTTAACAACATTGCTTCTTCAGGGTCAGCTGTAGACTCTGTAACAATTGTAATAGTTGATATGGAACGACGGTCTATTCCTGCCTTAATTATTTGATTAAGTTCTTGATAAGTAAGTCCGTTTAATTCTGGCCAAAATTCTAATCCAGTTAACTTTAATTTATTTTCATAAAAATCTTTAATAGCTGTAATTCTCTGTTGACCGTCTATGACTTCATAGGAATTATAATTTTGCTCGTAAAGAATAATTGGAGGTATAGGAATATTAACAATAAATGACTCAATTAAACGGGATTGCTTTTGTTTATCCCAACGACTTCTTCTTTGATAAAATGGTCGTAAATTCATATACCCAGGTTTTCTTAATGCTTCTGCAAAACTGGGAAGTTTTTCCCGATTAATTTCAGTCAGTATTCTTTTTTCCCTAGAATTATACTTGGCAACAATATTAGTTTTTGACTCCCCATTTTTGGTTTTTGCTGTGACTTTTTCTTCCCACATTTTTTGTTCAATTTGTAATAGAGACATTTTTTTCCTGAGATTTTAACTTTAATATTATATGATACCAATTTTAAAAAAGAATATTACAAATAATTTCAACCCACATATGGCTGCGATCGCTTTAGTAATGGGTCAAATTCAAAAACTAATTGGAGAAGTTCTAGTGGAAATTAGTAGTCCTCTTTCTGCTCATTTGTAAAGCCATAGTTGGGTAAACGCGCTTCTAG
>JAKQYG010000516.1 GCA_023356515.1 Trichodesmium sp. MAG_R04
GTTATTTGAGTTGAAAAACTAAAGGTTTTTGAATAAAAATAATTAGGCGATCGCACGTGACTATAGTGAAGTTCGTCGAAATTGTCATGCGCTATATATAGTGTCTTTGCGTAAGTCCTGAGTTAAAAGTCTTCCCCTTATTGGAGAGGTCTATTAGTAATTGTGTAGAAGTCGTGTTATAATATGTGAACTAATAGTTTGAACAAAAACAGTAAAGACCATAACTAATGGCCATAAATATAAACAATTACCGAAAAATTGGGTTTAAAGCCTCGCCCTTCTAGGACGGCTTTTTAGTTTATTTTTTTCCACAGGTTATTTCATTCTTGCTTTTTAGTTCACAATAAATATATTAGTCGTGGGTGGGCATACCGAGACACAAAACGGACAGGTTGGCCAGCATAAGACTACTGCCAAAATAGCAGCAGCCTGTGAGATGTCAACCATCCGAGGGGCTACGGCCCGGTAGAAAATCTAGTGCCTTTAGGCTGGGGAGATCAATAAATGCATATGGTGTCCGCAGTTTTTTAACAGGATTTGATGGAGAAAAGTTTATAGATATAGGTAATCGGGATATTACCAGAGTATTTCGATATAGACAGCATATTGACAAACTAATCTCTACTAAAACTACGTTAAAAGGTCGTGAAAATAAGCACAAAAGACAGGGATTGCAAAATAAAATTAACAGCTTGTTTATTAGGATAAGAAACCTAATAGATCAAGTCCATAAAAAAGTAGCAAAATGGTTAACAACTGAGTATCGCGTTATCTTTATCCCTACTTTTGAGTCATCCTAAATGGTTGCCAAATCAGGAAAAAAAAGCGTAAATTAAACTCGAAAACAGTTCGTCAAATGCGCTCATTGGGCACACTATCGTTTCAAACAAACTCTTAAGTTCCACGCTTTCAAACGAGGCGTGACTGTCATAGATGTAACTGAGGAATATACTTCCAAAACTTGTACGTTCGGGCGGTCATGTTCATCAAAATTTAGGAGGGTCAAAGCATTTTAAATGTCCGTTTTGCGGTCACTCAATGCCGAGAGATTGGAACGGCGCTTTAGGGATATTCTTTAAGGCATTGCGAGATACCGCCAATGTCGATGGTTCTGCCGTCACATTGCTATGAACGGTATTTTCTGGTCTGGCCAGGAATTGCCTGGCTTGATGTATCTGTCCAGAAGATTAATTATCGTAATTACTTTACTTTTGCTAAATGCAAAAATTTATCAAAAAGAAAGATATTACTTGGTATAGCATATATAATTGTAGTTTGTAGTTGACTGATTTTCTCCCATTGTTAAAGATTATAATAGTAAAAGTAAAGTACTTTTATATTGTTAATTAGGAATAACAGGGTAGCTACTATATTCTAGTATTTTAGGAATTCATATTTTGGGGATTATGATGAAAAGCGATACCGATCTGATTAATAGTCTTGGCCCCAGCGGCATGGATCAGATTATGTTATATTTAGCGTTTAGTGCCATGAGGACAAGTGGACATCGTCATGGGGCTTTTTTAGATGCAGCTGCAACAGCAGCTAAGTGTGCCATTTATATGACTTATATTGAACAAGGTCAGAATCTTCGTATGACTGGACACCTGCATCATATTGAACCTAAAAGAGTTAAAGTAATTGTGCAGGAAGTACAAGAGGCACTAACAAAGGGAAAGTTGTTGAAAATGTTGGGTTCTCAAGAACCTCGATATTTGATTCAGTTTCCTTACGTATGGTTAGAACAATATCCTTGGACTCCTGGTCGTTCTCGCCTTCCTGGTAGCAATTTTACTAAAGAGGAGAGACAACATATTGAAAGTAAACTTCCTTTGAATATGCCTGATGCTAAATTAATTAATTCTTTTCAGTTTATGGAATTAATTGAGTTCTTGCATAGGCGTTCTCAGGAAGATTTACCAATTGAACGCCGGATGCCTCTGAGTGAAGCTTTGGCAGAACACATTAGGCGTCGTTTGATTTATTCTGGTACGGTCACTAAGATAGATTCTCCTTGGGGAATGCCTTTTTATGCTCTGACTCGTTCTTCTTATTCCCCAGAAGGTCAAGAAGAACGTACTTATATAATGGTTGAAGATACAGCTCGCTATTTTCGCCTGATGAAGGACTGGGCCGAAAATAATGGTACTAATAAGGTAATGCGTATTCTGGAGGAGTTTGATATTTCTCCTGATCGCTTTGAACAAGCTAAAGAAGAATTAGATGAAATAATTAGGCATTGGGCTGACAGATATCATAAACCAGGTGGAAAACAAATGGGTAGAAAACAAATGGTAGTGCAGATGGTTTTTGGCCCAAAGGATGATTAAATGAGTCGAATTATTCCTAATCTTAAGTATATTCATAAGTTTTGGTAGGCTTGTTGCTTTTAGGTTCCAGGTTAACAAAAAGAATAAAAATGATTGGGGTAAAAAGTTATTGAGATTTATCAATGTGAGCAAAATTAATGAATTTGGTAGTTAAAATGTCATCAATTTGTTAATCTTTATCGACCTAACACCCAATAGGTGATATCTTAATAATCGACTACTAATTCTATTTTGTTTTGCGTTGCGTAACATCTGTTGTTCACTTCAGTTAAAATAAAAAAGTCAAACTCTTAATATTATAGTGGGTAAAACTTTGCTAGACGAACAGGCAAAAAAAACTATACTCCGTAAAATTCCCCATGGATTATACATTTGTGGTGTCAAAGATGGGGATGAAGTAAATGGCTTTACAGCTAGTTGGGTAATGCAGGCATCTTTTAAGCCTCCCCTAATTGTTAACTGTGTTAATAAATCTTCTATATCCCATGCCATGATTAAAGCTAGTGGAGTATTTTC
>JAKQYG010000517.1 GCA_023356515.1 Trichodesmium sp. MAG_R04
CATTTTTACAAGACCAAGCTCTAAAATATATTGGTACATCTGAATTAATTGACTTTGATATTCCCCTGGGAGATATTACGGAAATTTTGGGAGAATTTCCTACAATTGAGAGAATTACAAAGAGATCTGCTATGGAAAATTTACCCCTACCTCGTCCTGCAGTAAACTATAAATATAAAAATGGTAATTTGTTATTAATTGTAGGGTCCTATCGTTATAGTGGTGCAGCAATTTTAACAGGATTAGGGTCTAGAGCAACAGGTGTAGGAATGTTATCAATTGCCGTACCAGAATCAATTAAACCTATGCTAAATATTCAGCTACCAGAAGCACTAATTATTGGTTGCCCTGAAACAGAAACTGGAGCAATAAAACAATTACCAAAAGATATAGATTTAAGTAAATTTGAAGCTATTGCCTGTGGACCTGGTTTAACTCCAGAACCTACACCTATAATAGAAAAACTATTATCTACAAATTGTCCTCTAGTTTTAGATGCTGATGCTTTAAATATTTGTGGGAATTTAGCAAACAATTCTTTAGTAAATAAACGTCAAGCAACGACAATTATTACTCCTCATTCAGGAGAATTTAAACGTCTATTTCCTCACCTGGCAAATCAATTAAATAATCGGATATTAGTCGCTGAAAAAGCTGCTAAAAATAGTAACCTTATAGTAGTTTTAAAAGGAGCCAAAACAATTATTGCCAATAGTCAAAAAATATTGATAAATCCAGAAAGCACTCCCGCATTAGCAAGAGGGGGAAGTGGAGATGTACTTACAGGATTAGTCGGAGGTTTATTAGCTATTACTTCAACTCAAACTCTACCACTTGAAGCTGTAGAAACAGCAGTTTGGTGGCACGCTCAAGCAGGAATATTAGCAGCAAAAGAACGAACAGAGTTAGGAGTAGATGCTTTTACCTTAAGTCAATACTTAATACCAGCACTAGAAAAATATAACCTTTATTTTAGGAAGTAGATTAGGAAATTGTATACAGCTTCTTTACCAAAATTGAGCTATATTTGTGTTATGATGAGGATTAGTTTTAGTTTTGTCCAATTGATTGGGTAAATGTTAATGTTTCTGCTTGTTTCCTTTCTCAGAAGCATTTCCCCTAATCCCTATTCCCTCTCAGTAATTATCTGGAGAAAAAGAATCAATGGCAGGCACTAATCTTAATACAGATTTATATTTTGCTGAACAAATTACACCTTGGGACATTTATAAGCATGGTATCAATCAGGTACTTGTTAATCAAAAAACAAAATACCAGGAAATGTCTATAGTCACAGGTGTTTATGGTAAAGCTTTAATATTAGATGGTAAGTGGCAATCTTCCAGTGAATATGAGTTTCTCTATCATGAAGGTCTAGTACATCCACCTATGATTTTTCATGGGTCTCCATCTAAAGTCTTAGTATTTGGAGGAGCAGAAGGAGCAACAATACGAGAAGTTTTGCGTTGGAAAACTGTTAAGAAAGTAGTTATGGTTGACATAGATGGAGAAGTTGTAGAAGCTTGTCAAAAGCATTTGCCAGAAATGCACCAAAATTCTTTTGACGACTCCCGTGTAGAATTGATTATTGATGATGCTCAGAATTTTTTAGACTCTTGTTCAGAAACTTGGGATGTAATTATTTCTGACCTGACAGATCCTATTGAGTCTGGTCCATCTTTTCCTTTATTTACTCAGGAATACTTTCAAAAAATTTCCCAAATTTTGTCTTCTAATGGCTTATTGATAATGCAAGCCGGTTCAATTGCTCCTGCTGAGATTGATATTCATGTTCGTGTAGTTAACACTTTACAAACTGTGTTTAATTATGTTTGTTCCCTCGTACCTTATTCCCCCAGTTATGGATGTCCATTAGGGTTTATTCTTTGTTCTAACCAAGAATTTTCTTCTACACCAAATCCAGAAAAAGTAGACCTTTTATTGGCAGAGAAAACTACAGGTGGTTTTCAATTTATGGATGGTATTTCTTTATTGGGTATGTTGCAAATATCTTTGAATATACGACAGGCGATCGCTACAGAAACTCAGATATATACTTTGAAAGCTCCGCCAACATATACATAACTTACGGCAAGAAACTATATATAGTTTTGTCTCTTGAAGGTTTATATCTTTGGTATTAGTAGAGCCTAGAGAATAATAGCTGTTTATAGTTTTTATGAATAGAAATAGGAAAGCTAGGGGATGGCTATGATTTTTTAGGCAAGTAAATTAGAAAACAGTCAGGAGTCGGATTTGACTATCGATAATTTTGTTTATATTACCAGTAAATTATATAGATTCTTGTATCTAAATAAATGTCACAACAGTTTTCCAAACAATCTATTCTTGAAATTACTGTCCAAGAGCTAGCAAGTCGTCTAATAGATGGTATTCCTGAAAAATTACAATTAGTCGATGTTCGAGAATTGTCAGAAATCAAAATAGCTTATCTCAAAGGTTTTAAAGTTTTACCTTTAAGTAAATTTCCTGAATGGTCAGAGCAAATTCATTTTCATTTAGACTCAAACCAAGAAACTTTAGTTTTGTGCCACCATGGAATGCGTTCTGCTCAAATGTGTCAATGGTTGAAAAATCAGGGCTTTACAAATGTTAAAAATATTATTGGTGGTATAGATAACTACTCATTGGTAGTTGATAACAGTATACCTCGCTATTAGCTATAGCTATATATACTTAGTTTATATGTCCTTACTAGACAGTGCGAAGTTCTTGGAAGAATTATTGCTAGCTAAAGCTTACAGCTATCTTAAGGTAAGAAACTTTATCAAAAGAACTATAAGTGCTGTAAGCCAATTCCTATAATACTTTCAGT
>JAKQYG010000518.1 GCA_023356515.1 Trichodesmium sp. MAG_R04
AATTTTTTATGGCTATCTTTAACTGCTAAACTTTCTGCTCCTACAGCCATTTTTTCTAGCTTTTCTGATGATTTTAATAACTCTAAAACTTGAGTTTCGAGTTTTTCTGCAGTCAATGCTGTCTCAGTAAAAACTAAGGCAGCATTCTGATGAGAAAAAACCTGAGCATTATAAGCTTGATGATTATCAGCAGCATAAGGATAAGGAATTAAAATTGATGGTGTATGAGTAACTGCTAATTCTGTTAAACTACCTGCCCCCGCACGACTAATTACTAAATTAGCCCGCTGAAATAAACCTGCCATATTATTATAAAACGTCATGGGGAAATACTGGGGATATTCTAGACTAAAAGCATCAGGATCATTTTCCCCTGTTTGATGAATAATCCAAGCTCCATTTTCCACCCATGCTGGAATACACTTTCTCACTAATTGGTTAATTGCCACTGCTCCTTGAGAACCTCCAACAACTGCAATGACAGGAACATTTTCCGGAATGGGTAAATCTAAGAACTGGGGAGACAAAAATTCTCTTCTTACAGGAGTACCCATATATACAGTCTTCCCAAAAGGTAGATGTTTTGCTCCTTCCTCAAATCCCAGTGCCACAACATTACATAAACGACTAAACCAACGGGTCACCTTCCCTGGCAAAACATTAGATTCGTGGAGAATAACTGGTAAACCAAGGTAACGAGCTGCAATAATTGCTGGAGCTGCAATATAACCACCAGTAGTAAATAATCCTTGAAATTTTCCTTCTTTAAGGATATTTATTACCTGTAGAATAGATACAACAAGTTTACTTAAAATCTTGAAGGTTTCCATGCCTAATTTTTGCTGAAAGCCTTCAACTGATATAGTATGGAGAGGATATTGTGATGGGATTAACTCTGTTTCTAGACGGTCAGGAACTCCTAGCCATTCAATATGATAATCCTTTAATTGATTAGCAATAGCGAGCGCTGGAAATAGATGTCCGCCAGTCCCACTTGCTGCTATTAATAATTTAACTGGTTTATTAGTCAAGGTTTCTGTCTCCCTGGTGTAAGAATGAAGTAAATCAAAAGTCAAAATTTAAAAGTTAAAAGCGAGATAAATAAATTGATAATTTCTTTGTTGCAATTCATTTGACTTTTAGTTTGGCAGTTAAAGTTCAATATTCAATTATTGCTCATTAGGGTAATAAAATTGTGCAAAGTTTAACTATATATTAGCTTTTAGAACTAGGGGTTAAAAACCCCAGTAACTATTCTAACCAAATAGTTTGCGACCTTTCTTCAGGTAAAAAAAAATGACCCTATTGATTACTGAGCAGTTCTTTAACTGACGGCCATATGATTTGGCCCTAATAACCAGAAAATTTTTAACATATAACTTTTATAAGTTAAAAATTATTATTTTTCAAATCCTATTTCATCCCTCAAGGAAATTTTTGATGCAATTCAAGAAATTATTAACAACATTATCTAGTTCATTATTACTGGGTTTAACTATTTTTTCAGGAGTAATTTTTTCCCAAAGTTTAACTTTTGCTCAAAGTAGCTATAAAACACCTGAAAAACTGACCAAACTTTTGAAAAAAATTGATATGGCTGCCAGCAGTAAAAACATAAAAGATGTCATGAATTTTTATAGTAATAATTTTACTAATTCTGATGGTTTGAATCGGGAAAGTTTAGAAGTAGCTTTAAAGAATTTTTGGCAACTTTATACATCTGTTAAATATCTTACAAAAGTTAAATCTTGGGAAATTGATGGTGATACTATTGTAGCGGAAACTATTACCTATATTACTGGTCTCCAAGAAATGAAAAATAGAGACCTGAATTTAAAATCTACTATTACTTCTAAACAGCGTTATCAAAATGATAAGATTGTTGAACAAAAAATTTTAGCCGAGCATAATCAACTAATTTCAGGAAAAAAACCGCCTACTATTAATATTAATTTACCAGCAGAGGTAAAAGTAGGGCAAAAGTATAACTTTGATGCAATTGTTCAAGAGCCTTTAGGCGAAGAAATTGTCTTAGGAACTGCTTTAAAAGAACCAATCAATGAAAATTCTTATGATTTCGAACCAACTAATTTTAAATTAGAAGTCTTATCTTCTGGGGGAATTTTTAAAATTGGTGAGGTTCCAGAGAATTCAGAGAGTCAATGGTTGTCAGCAGTTTTAATACGAAAAGGAGGTATTACTATTAGCACCTATCGTTTACGAGTTATCTTAGAATAAACGGAAAAGAAGTAACACCGTTGTCAAAAATAATAAACAATAGTAAAATCTAAATTTTAATTTTCTTCTAGTAAAAATGATTTCTGTTAAAAATAAAATAGTTTTTATTACAGGAGCTAGTAGTGGAATCGGAGAATCTTGTGGAAAGATATTTGCTCAATCAGGAGCTAAACTAATTTTGGTTGCCCGTCGACAAGAAAAACTCGAAAAACTTGCTGAAGAATTAACTAAAAAATTTACAACCAAGGTTTATTTATTAAAGTTGGATGTACGAGATCGCCTAGCAGTTGAATCAGCAATACATTCTTTACCAGAACCTTGGAAAGATATTGATATTTTGATTAATAATGCTGCTTTAAGTAAGGGTTTAAATAAACTCCATACTGGCGATTTCAAGGATTGGGAAGAAATGATAGATACTAATATTAAAGCCTACATTCTGTGCGACAAAATGTAGTACAGAAAGAGGGGAAAGTTGAGTAAGTATTTATACTTATAATATGGGGTAGGAGACGATCGCTTTCTCAATAGAATGGTATCAGTTGCCGGAATTTACCAATGACCAATTCAAAATTTGCCAAAGTTCCTCTATC
>JAKQYG010000519.1 GCA_023356515.1 Trichodesmium sp. MAG_R04
CTTTTTTCTGGTTGTTGAGGAAAAATATCTTCAAATAACTTCCATTCTATGTCACTTAATCCTTCAAATCTACCTGCCATTTTCTTCCCAATATATACACTGAGTAACACTTATCAGTATCAGTACTTACGCAAGGGCACTAATTGTAGTAGTAATGTCTTAAGAAAGACAAATTTATGCACCATATATAGTAGTACTGCGTAAGTCCTGAGTATATCATCATTTGACTATTAGTGGGATAGATTCTGTATTTTAGCTCAAAATAATTTCTTATTTAAAATACCTTAAATATTTAGTGTGTGAGTTTGGGAGAATTAATCAGCTCACCCTAATTAGAGAAATTATTACCTAACTCCGACTGAATCTTTTCTCTTTGTAGAGAGCGACCAATTAACACCAACTTAGTTTGCCTAATCTCCTTTTTTTGCCACAAACGGTCATAGAAATAATCAAAGCGTGAACCCACCCCTTGCAAAACTAAACGCATAGATTTACTTGGCACTGCTACAAAACCTTTAATCCGATATATCTCAGAATTTGTCATTAAACCTTTCAACTTTTCAACTAACCCTTGCGGTTCAAACTCTTGATCCAAAATTAAATGTACAGAATTAATTTGATCATCATGTTCATGTTCTTCCTCTGTATCATGGTGGCTAGGGCGAGAATCTAAATTCTCCTCAACTACGGCATTAAAACCTAACAATAAATCTGGATTAACTTCACCTTCAATACAAGGAACTATCTTCACAGTTTTAGGTAACTGTTCCCTCAACCAATTTTGAACCTTATCAGAGGTAGCTTCATCCACCATATCAACCTTAGTTAATAAAACTAAATCAGCACAAGCTAACTGATCTTCAAATAATTCCTCAATAGGTGTTTCATGATCCAAATTTTGGTCAGCTTGACGTTGAGCTTCTAAAGCATCAATATCTCCGACCAAACTACCATTTGCCACTGCTTCACAATCAACAACAGTAACAACTCCATCCACTGTAGCAGAAGTTTTAATTTCTGGCCAACGAAATGCTTGTACCAAAGGTTTTGGTAAAGCTAACCCAGAAGTTTCGATGAAAATAGAATCAATTTTTTCTCGACGTTTTAATAGTTCTTGCATAGTCGGAAAAAATTCCTCTTGCACAGTGCAGCAGAGACAACCATTAGTTAGTTCAACAATATTATTGCTAGCATCTTCCTCGTCACAAACTTTACAGGAACGTAACAAATCTCCATCTATACCAACTTCACCAAACTCATTTACCAAAACTGCAATGCGACGACCTTGATTATTTTGTAATAAATGGCGAATTGTCGTAGTTTTGCCACTACCAAGAAAACCTGTAATTACAGTAACTGGAATTTTAGTACTCATAATTTTAAATGTTAATATCTAGGTTGACATATTCCCATACTAACAGGACTTACGCAGTACCGCTATATATGGCGCATAAATTTGTATTTTTCAAGATATTGCCACTACAATTAGTACTGTTCGTAATTCCTGACTAAGCTGATGCTATGGTGTGGGCTTCTCGCTTTGTAGTCCCGTTACTCCGTCAGACTCCACGAGCTTTAAGGACGAAATACCCTACCGCACCATTTTTTATATTTATCACTGCGTTTACATCACAGTTTATTACTATACTACGGTGGGGACAAGAATGAGTCCTTTTCCATAATTCTTTTGGGACTTTTTCACCGCAATTTGAGCAATCTTGGCTGGTATACGGGAGGTTCGGCTCTGAGAGCAAGAATAGATAGGAATTGACACCCAGATAGCACCATTAATTGACTTACTCAACCAGGTTGAGTGTTAACCCTTTAATATTTAAGCTTTGGAATCCATTCTCCTTGCTTTGTTATCAAAAAATATTTCAGTCCCATATCAATACCCAAAGTGTTTTCCAATGAATCTACATTATTCTTGAGGATATCTATTGAAATAGATGCCTGCTTGATCAAACCGACTTAATGCTTCACCCAAACGCTCACAATCAGCAATTAAACTAATCCTTACATAACCCTCACCCCCACTACCAAAAGCATTTCCCGGAGTTATAACCACCCCAGTTTTTTGCAAAACAGATAAAGCAAAATCAGTAGAACCTACACCTGGTGGGCAAGAAACCCATAAATACATAGTTGCCAGGGTTTTTCGTACATTCCAACCTAACTTCCCTAAACCTTGAATCAGAAAATCTCGACGTTGGCGATAACGTTCTTGAACTTGATATAAATATTCATCCGGTAACTGCAACGCAGCCTTAGCTGCTAACTGTAAAGCACTAAACACACCATAATCCAAATTAGTTTTCAAAGTCCGTAACCCTTGAATAATATTAGAGTTACCGACCACAAAGCCTATTCGCCAACCAGCCATATTATAAGTTTTGGACATAGTGTGAAATTCTACACCAATATCTTTTCCTCCAGGAATCTCTAGTAAACTTGTAGGTTGATAACCATCAAAAGCTAACTCGGCATAACACAAATCGTGAACTAGCAAAACTTCATACTTTTTCGCAAAAGCAACAATATCTTCAAAAAATTCTCGTGGAGCAGTAGCACCAGTAGGGTTACTAGGATAATTAAAATAGAAAACTTTTGCCTGCTCTGCCACACTATCGGGTATATCTGCCAAATTTATAATCCAATCATTTTCTGGTTTAATCAGAATACTATGAACCTTACCACCCGCAATTAAAGGACCCCGAAAATGTGCTGGATAGGCAGGATTAGGTGCTAAAACTAAATCTCCTGGGTTTATATATGCCAAAGCTAAATGAGTTAAACCCTCTTTAGAACCCAAAAGTGGCAAAGCT
>JAKQYG010000052.1 GCA_023356515.1 Trichodesmium sp. MAG_R04
ACCAACTCTTGTACAATCAGACGACCTGTTTGGCCAGTTGCTCCAGGAATAAATGCTTTCATATTTCAATGCATATTAAGGTTCAAGTTATAAATACTAAGGTTAGTTAGGGTACTTTAAGATTTTTTACGCTAATAATGGCCTCAAACCCATTATTAACAAGGTAAATAATACCAAATTACCAAATGTATCATGACTTACACAACTGCACTAAATGTAGTGGCAATATCTTTAAAATTACAAATTTATGCGCCATATATAGCGACAGTCCTTAAGTCCTATGTATGAAAAGACCTCAGTTATTCCTCTATGTAAGGAATGAAAACAAAATAAAGCCAGAGAAAATTAATTATGTTCAAGGAATTTTCCGGGCACAAACTAGAAATTTTCTGGTCTTATTTAATTTACGTTCCCAATACTGCTTTCTAAAAATAAAATAAATTAAATTAAATTAAGTATCCTTTGGCGATCCTAAAATTATTGAGTATAGTATATATATACTAGAGAGTTAATCATGCATCAAAATTTGGCAGGAGATAAAACCCTAGAAAAGTTAGAAATTAACGAAAATTTGATTACTGATTTTTACTTAAGTACAACAGAAATAGAAACATTAGAAACTAGTAAAACTACTTTTTTTAAGACTAAATACAGTGACTGTATGGAACTATATGCAGATATTGAAACTGTAGCAAAGTACTTTAAATCTCACAGGAGTTGGTTTGATAGATGCGCTCATCCAATGAAAGTTGAGGCTCTTGGAGAAAATGGCTATGATTTGTTAGTTGGAAAGTTTGGTTCTTTTGGATACCAAGTAGAAGTTAGAATTGGTTTGGAACTGGTGCCACCAGATTCGGCAGGAAGATATAAAATAATAAATATTAAAGTGCCCAATTATACATCTCCTGGATATGAAATTAAATTTCAATCAGAAATGAGATTAGTAGAGTTACCAACAGATAAATTCTGTAATCAGAAGGAAATTCAAGAATTGGGACTCCCTCCTATTATTACTGGGGCAAAATGGAATTTAGATTTAACTGTAGGCATTAAGTTTCCTAAGTTTATTCAAAAAATGCCCTCTACTTTAATTAAGAAGACTGGTAATAACTTATTACTGAAAATAGTACGCCAGGTATCGCGGAATTTGAGCTATAAAACTCAAATAGATTTTCATACTACCTATAATTTGCCATTGCCCAAGCAAAGAAAAAGAAGTTGGGGGACTACTGCAATATCTAGATAGATATTTTATAGTAATCTCCTTTGATGTTAGGTCATTCTTAAAATATCAAACTTCGTCATAGCAAGAATTTTTCTCTTTTGGAATGTTGCGCAAACATCAGCAAGAGTATGACACACTATGCATGGTAGTATTGCTTGTGCATAACATCAAGCCACAGTTTGAAAAAAACATTCTGCTTTCTGGCAACATCCTAAAGTATAAGTACTTAGGTATGAGTAACATCACATGTTGCTGATAATCCTCAACATAATTTCTACTCCCGTCACAGCTTGCCAAACAAAAAGACCTAGCAACAAAATGTTAAGGGCTATATGGCTATACCGCGCCCAATCTTGGCCTTTCTGCATAAAAGGAGTTAGAGAAGCAGATATAGCGATCGCCCCCGTCATGCATAACCCTGCTAGAAGATGGGGACCAAAAAAGAGCTTACCATTATTAATATAAGTGACTGCCATTCCACCTAGAGAACCCAAAACCATAAAAGCTAGAAGTATGGAACCAACTTGGTGATGTTTAACTTTAAATTTAGCTAATTCTTTTTTCTTTTCTATTTTTTTCGCTGTTCTGCTGTTGCGAACCTTAATACCTAGATATAAGGCATAAATTGTTAAGGCCAAAAGTACCCACATAATTGCGGGATGGAAAAAATTGAGCCAAGGCTTAATTGATGCTGGAATTGGTAGATCCATTATTAATCTTCTCTGTGGAATTCGTAAAAAAAATTTATAAAACTTATTATAACATCCATATTGTATTGACTATTCTTCAAAACTTAACCGAATCAACATCTATGAATTCTGTCTGACAATTTTTCAGAACTTTTTCACAACAATCAATCTTGACTTAGGCCATTTCAATTCATAGATATGGTTTGATATCTAACATTATTAGGTTGCGACAGTTAAAACTTACATTCCGCACGTCAAAATGTAGTACATGAAGAGGAGGGACTTGAGTAATTATTTAGACTTATAGTATGGGATAGTGAGGTGGTTACAAATTAACAGGTTAGTAACCCATCCTCACCCTATTTTTTTTGAGTGATTTTGATCCTACATTCCGCACGACAAGAGGATGTAGGTTTATATGCAAGTCCTATAATTTTAAAAATCTACATTTGATTCTTTAATTTTCAAACCTAGACTTTGTATGTCAAAATTCATAGCTAGGAATTTTGAATATTAAAATATACTATTCTTCTACAGCACCAGCACCAGCACTTTCTTCTGATTGATCATTACCGTTTTGATTATTACCAGATGCAAACTTAGATGAATAACGCTTTGAGAAAAAACCTGTATTCTTCTTTTTACGAAACTTGCGTGCGTAAGCTTGATTGCGTTGTGCTTTTTCTTTTTTTGGATTGCGGCGTTTAGCCATTATAACCTCACTAATTGACATCCTCTTAAAACCATAAATAGGGAACAGATTTCTAAAAGCTAAATTGATCATTAGCCCAAGATACGCAAGTCTCAAATCGACACCATCTCTGTCGGATAACATCTAGCTTCTAAGATTTACTTTCTTTAGGCCCTATAGCTATTTCAAAATACTTCGCTAAAGTTGTTAATATAACACTCCCCATATGGCTCTCCTAGGACACTGCATGGTTTAGCAGTAAAAATTATCTGTCACTATATCATTTGCTTTTTCAAAAAGCAAGAGTTTTTTTTATTCCCGATATAAAACTAGCTAGGGTTTGCTGAACAAGTCTTTTTAAGAACTGGGGACGTTGCATACAGCGTCCCTAAAGAGGAACCAGGAATTGTTATGAGCAGGTAGGTAGTCAGATGGTTATAGTTAGGAACGTAAATTAAATAAGGCCGGAAAATTGTAAGGATTCAGGTCCCACGAAAAAGTCTATAAGTCTTGACAGATAAGCATTGGTAATTACTTGCCAAATTATATTCTCAATTATAAATGGCAAGAAGCTAACGTGGTGACAAGTAAGCTTAATGGTAGATATATAGTAGTTACAAATAAGAACCAGCAGTAGAATAGGGGGAAGAATTAACTTTTTGGATTATGGCTTACAGCATACCAGAAACAACACTGGATGACATTGTTAGACTGTACGGAACTTAATTGTAATGACTATAGTAATGATTTGAGACAATAAATTGAATAATAATTCAATTAAAAAAGAATGGGATTTTGAGTTTGGGAGGTAGCGATCGCCAATTCACTCTTATCCACCCAGGGCAAACCCATCTAAATTGTTGGAAAGGTCTATTCCTTATTCCGGCAACTTATATTGCCCAACAATTTTCTTAGCGAACTCCGGCACATGAGCTTCTAATTTTTCTGGATAATTCCGCTTTACATAAAGATAATTACGAGTAAAATGAGAATCAATAGAAAACCGCCCATATTCCAAGCCTTTAGGACCAATTCTTTCAATTACAACACCCATTAATTTTGCGGCCCACATTGGCAAAGTTACAGCTTGGTCATAAGCTGGAATGCTTTGTTGAACAGCTTGATGTCTATCTCCCTGAGACATTACAGGTTGAGTATCTAATTGATTCATTACCAAATCTAACATTTGTTTTCCTGTCTCATTTCTAACAGTTATCCACTGCCAACCCAAGGAAGCTCCCATATATCCAACTACTAAATCTGCTAAACCATTTACATAGTCAAAACAACTCAGACAAGAAGGGGCAAAAATGTCTTTCAGTTTTTTAGTATTCAAACCAAAAAATGGTACTTTTTCTATCGTTCCATCCTCATGCTTCAAATGTACTCGAAAATCTTGCATAAATTCATAATGGACAACAGTTTCCGGTGACTTACTTGTGGTTTCTAAGAACTTTTGCAAACCCTTTCTTGTGACATTATCTACACAAGGAGTTCCCAAAACATAGAGCTTTTCTAAACCTAAATTTTTTTCCACTGCTCGTAATGCTTGAATCTGACAACCAACTCCTATCACTAATAAATTTTTTATCCCAGATTTTTCAATTTCTTCTAATACTGAAAGATTAGGAGAAAGAGTCGGTTTATTAACTTTTGCTGCCAATACTTCCTCTGGAGTACGAGCAATAACTGGCATTGGTTGAAAGCGATCTTCCTTGGTATTTTGGACACAAACCACACCCTCAACAATACCTTGAATCAGCATTTCACAAGCGATCGTGCTCACAATACCAGTCCATTGTGCACCCTCTATAGGTTGTTTTTTGCGAGCTGCCATCATATCTTGATAAACCCCAAAATAGGTTTCATTTTCATTGTCCAGGTTGCGAGTGCATCCATGAGTTTGCTGTTCCAAGTTGTCAAATTGTTGATTAAGAAATGCACAAGCTTCCTTGACATAATAAATGTAATATGTATCGCACAAACCACATTCACTACAGAGGTCTTTCGCAGGGCGACGAGCACCTTGTTTGAGACCTTTAGCTTTCTTATGTTTGGGAGTATTTGGAGTTGAGACAGTCATTTTAATTAATAATTGAAAGAACAAATTTTAATAAAATTACAATGGAAAATAGTCAAAAACTAGAGAGGTGACAAACTGCCTGTAAATTTTACTTAATAATGGTTTGAAGCAATGTTATCTAGAAAAATATTATTTGCATTTGACCTTAGTATTCAGAATATTAACTAAGAAATAGGTCATTCAGGTTACTTAATGGCCAGTCAGTATCTTAAGATCCCATCCTCAACCCCTCATTTTTCCTGAAGGTAGGTTTCTCTTAAGCTTCCCCCACAAAGGTTTTACTTGATTTGTCACCCCTCCAGGTCAGAAAATATTTTTTAGGCGTTCTACTTTTCAGCTCTTGAATTATTGCCTAACTTTTCTAACGCCTTTAAAGCAGAGGAATATACAACAGAATCAGTATCTTGAACTAAATTTAATAGTACTTGTAATACAACTTCAGAAGTGTTACCTAAATTACCCAATGCTTCTACAGCAGCATGACGCATAAGCAAATCGTTATTGCTATTTTGAAGTAAACTTAAAAGAGCTTGTACCACATTTTCAGAAGTGGTGCCTAAGTTACCTAACGCTTCTACAGCAAAATAACGCATAAGCAAATCATTATTGCTATTTTGGAGTAAACTTAAGAGAGTTTGCACCACAACTTGAGAAGTGATGCCTAAGTTCCCCAAAGCTTCTACAGCAAAATAACGCATAACCAAATCGTTATCACTATTTTGAAGTAAATCTAAAAGAGCTTGCACCACAATTTCAGAAGTATTGCCTAAGCTGCCTAGAACCTTTATAGCAGAACGGCGCACCCCCAAAATATCATCTTCAAGTAGGGCTAAAATAGCTTGCACTACCGGTTCAGAAGCATTGCCCAAGTTACCCAACGCTATTACAGCAGCGGAACGCACTTTTGAATTGTCATCTGTTAAACATTTAACCAGATCGGGAGCAATAAATTTAGCAATCAAGCCACTATCTCTAATTTTTTTAAGATCGTCGAGGCGATCACTTACTGTTGCCCCTGGAGCAAACAAGTTGCGGACAAGCCTTTTAACCCTTTGCTTCTCTAGCTCTTTTTGCAAAGCATCCAAATCTAATCCTGCCACCTTTCCAATTTCATCTGGGACAAAACTGGGTACTCTAACCTCCGAACCTTTTGCCAAACAACAATCTCTGAGTGCTAGCAAAAACCCTTTAATTTCTTCCTTACCCAGCTTTTCCTTTGCTGTTATCAGAAACTCTCGCCATTTTTCCTCATCATCCTGACATTTCTCCTGTACTAAGTATAATGCGGCCAAATATTCTGCGAATGGATCGAGAGTAAAATGAATTTTGCTTCTGTCTTTTCTCTTGTTACCATATCCAATAGACTTAAGAAGTCCCAGGTGTTGCTCAAAATACTCAAGACATAAAACTGCATCATTTCTCCCCAACAACTCAAAAGCTTCAACTACTCCTTCCCGTTCCACATGGGATGGTCTATAGTTTTTCTCTAGACATTTCCAAGCAATTAGTTGAGCATCTTGTTTAACCGTAGGATATTTATTTTTAGTTTCTCTTTCGCCTTGACGGTTTAACTTTTCTAAGTGGTTAAGTATCAAATCAGGAATATTGTCTAAAGAACTCTCGGAGGTAAAATTATCCTCCTTACTATTAATCATCTTCTCAGTATAAAGCTTAGCCAGTAAAACAGTTATACTTTTTTGTGCTCCAACAATGCGTGCAAGTTGAGTGCATTCCTCTAAAAATTCTTCTTGATCCGCTGCAAACAAATACCACTTACTGCACTCTTTCAAATACTGCTCGATAAAGTAAGCTAACTTTCCCCTATCAAATCGCAGAGTTTTAATTTTGATGTC
This sequence comes from Trichodesmium sp. MAG_R04, assembly GCA_023356515.1. Taxonomy (GTDB): domain Bacteria; phylum Cyanobacteriota; class Cyanobacteriia; order Cyanobacteriales; family Microcoleaceae; genus Trichodesmium. The sequence continues at coordinate 6,542 of JAKQYG010000052.1, forward strand.
AATACCCCGGAAGTTTTCCTCTACTCTGGAAGTCACAATTAAAGCATTTGCTGGAAACTCTTTCAGGTCGGGATTAATTTTTTCTTGAGTTTCTTGACTCATCTCTGAATAACGATCTACTATTAATAAAATTCGTCGTTTTTGCAGGAGTTGTTTAACTAATAATTCATCAACAGTCATTTGTCCGTTGTTACTCAACTCCTGAATTTCGGACATAATTGCTTCCATTATCGGTTTAATATCATCTTCAGTATTATCAATTTCCTTCTCAATTAAAACTGGCAACATCAAATGTTTAGCTAAAGCTCTGGGTTGACACTGCTTTTGCATTGCCCATTTAGCAATGTGACAAGCAATAGTTGTTTTTCCCGATCCTCCCTCACCCCAAATTAACAGCCGCACTTTTTTATCTGTTTTCAAAAGTTCACTTAAGGTTTCAGCTGTCAGTTCATCAATTTCCCTACCATTTAATTCAACTGGAATAGAAACATAATCTTTTCGTTCCTCAACAGTGTCATTTTCCAGAAACTTCTTTTCAAAAATCTCTAGATGTTTTTCAACCCAAGCATCTAGTACCCTAGGGCGATACTTGAGAAAAAGCAAGATAGCAACAGGTAGTTTCACCTTTGGAGTTATAAGTGTTTTCGGTATATGAAATTCAGCAGGTAGCACCAATAACCATAACGGAGAAAACCAGAGAACTCCCAAATACAAACTCATCAACAAAGGGATTAAAATTAGCCACTCTTCCAACTTTTTCTCGTCATCATAATTTTCTAATTTTCCCTGGGTTTCCTCTTCAGTGGGTTGACTTGTTTTTTTTGATTCAAGGTTAATAATAGGTTGAGGGTTAGGTTGAACATTTTGTTGGGCAAAGACTGGACTTAAAAATAGCTCAGTATCTGGATATATGAGAGAAAAACTCGTTGCTATTAAAGGCAAAGAAAGAGATAGTAAAGCTCTTGTCAGCAAAGCTAATAAGGTCTGTAATGGTAATTTGACCATAAATTAGAATACCTAAAAAGAGAATTTTAAACGTCCATTGATGCAGTGTAATACCAATTCAATAAATGTTTGTTACAAATGACCGTCTACAAGTATCTCTCATAAAGGCTTGGCCTTTGCGGGATTGCAGGAATTCTTCAAATTGGTATAAAAGGTGCCAAGGGAATTGTAATATGTCGCATAGCTAACTGCAGAGTTCCACTTTAATATCCCACTGGCATCTTGAAGAGATATTTATAACCTGAACTAGATTCTAAATAAGGTTGAGGAAGATTAGGAGCAGGACGTGGAGGTGCTGGTTCTAAAAATATTCTATTTACAGAATTTTGTGCAGCTAAACTAATATCAGAAGTAGATGCTTGTTCAGCTATATGATTTTTTAATAGTTCATTAGCAACACTTATCTGCTGTTCTTTTTGTCTAAGTTTTTGTAATTGTTGATATTCTGTTGTCCATTTCAATTGGCCATAAATTGTTAAGCTATAAAAGGCCACACTCACACTTGCTAAAAATACTGTAACAATGGATGAAGTAAATTGTGTTGCCATCAAAGACTTTAACCAAAGTGGTTTAGCCTGAGGCAGGGAGATGACTTGAGCCAGATTATATTCTTGAATTGTTTGTGAATGTCTACTCTCTTTAAAGGTATAGTTACTATTGTATAAGTTTTTTTTTATTGCTTTCCGCAGTGGAACTGATTTTTTTGATATGACAGAAAAATTAGTTTTTGTGGACTTATTGCTTTGGGTTGGAAATGAATTTTTAACTGCGACCATTATAGTTTACCTATATTGAAATCTATATAATTACAAAATACAATATAGCAATCCTAAATAGTTTGTAAGAATTCAAAAAATAGAAATAAACCCTGAAAGCCCTACCTAAAGCACCAAAAACCTATTCTCAAAAAGTGGCAAGATTTTTGATTTGCTGACTACGGTTGAGAAGTAGTTAGCCCATCCTCTTATTATCGGATTTAATTTAGCTATTAAAGCTTTGTTAGAGGCAGTTTTTTTAGAGTCACATACATCCGCCAGTTTCCGATAGTGAGTTTTGATACTCGTGGAAGATGGTTTGACTAGCGTTTTAAATCCTTGTTTGGTTGACTTAACCTGACGTTACCTGATTGTGAAACCCAAGAAGTCAAATCCTAGTTTATACCCTTCATATTCTTCCAAGGTGTGGGCAATTTTAGTTTTTTCTAGTTTTAGTTCTAGTCCTACCTGGTTTAACTATTCCTGTATTACGATTTTTGCTTGTAGCACTACCTTGATGTCTTGATGTAAGATTACAAAATCATCAGCATAGTGTATTAGACCTCACGGGGTGACAAGTAAGCTTAATGGTAGATATAGTAATAATTTGAGACAATAAATTGAATAATAATTCAATTAAAAAAGAATGGGATTTTGAGTTTGGGAGGTAGCGATCGCCAATTCACTCTTATCCACCCAGGGCAAACCCATCTAAATCATGGCAGTTTCTACCTTTCAGGCTTGTAGGAGTAATGAGTATAAATGCTCAAAAGCCTGGTTCCTTATCCTGTCAAAACTTTAAAATAAGATGCGTTTGCCCTGCACTACACCCCAACATTTCTCAATAAGCATTTTCTTTTTGTGGAAATATTCTTCGGCCTCCGAACGCAAATCCCTTTCTATATATAGCTTTCAACTAGCTTGTCACCCCGTGAGGTATTAGACAAAGACTTCTTATTTTGTCTCGTTCACCTATTAAGACTTACACAGCTTTTAAGTCCAAATATAGCCCAAACTTTTTGTGTCAGAGGCAAATACGTCACGGTTATTAGTCAACCAATCAAAAAAACGGAGAAGTCCACCTCAGACCTACATGAGTCCTAATGGTTAACTCCTTTCATATCTTTGGCAGTTTTCGAGTTGTGGCAGTATCGGTGCAATATAGCAACGTGCGCTGGTATATTTACATGGTACAAATTGCTACTAATGTAATATATGTGAAAGTATCGCTAATAGAAGTATGAATTTGTACTACATTTAATATGATAGTAATATGTAAGGATATGAGTGCTCATTGCTATAACTGTTTATTTTTGATTGCGTTACTAGCACTCCCCTTTAGACCTTGGGATAATGTAGTCAACTTTAATTAGGGCTTGCTGATTAATCATAAAAGCATTGACATATAAAGGCTTTAGTCTTATCTGGGTGGCAAAAAGTACCAGCTTTTTGCTGATTTAAGCTGAAAAAGTTAGGAGTTCGAGCTAACCACGAGAGAAAAGCCAAGGGACAATTGTGACTACAAAATCCTCTATAATTCCCATTGTTCATGACCTTTGCTCCCTATTCCCTATTTACGACTCCCTACTATCTCCCTGGAAAAACTTTTTCAGCGTTTTCCTACGGAATGCTAGGCAAACATAGCAAACTGAAAGAGACAAGAACAGATTTTCTGTATAAATTGTTTACTGAAATAATTCGTGAAAACCAAACAATTGTTTTAGAGGATTTGAATGTTTCTGGCATGATAAAAAATCACAAATTATTCAGAGCAATTTCGGAAAAACGAATGGCGAACATTCCGAACATTTTTAGAAGGAAAAGCGGAAAAATATGGTCGTAATTTCAGGACAATTAGTCATTGGGAACCAACATCTCAAATTTGCTCCTGTTGTGGGTTTAAAGGTTGGAAATTAGACCTTTCAGTTAATGTCTGAACTGTGGGGCCAAACACGACCGTAATGAAAATACAGCAATACAATAAATATATTAATCGCCGGAGGGCATGCCTCCTTCAGAGGAGCTTCGCTTTTGATGTAGCAAAGCTAAATGGAGACAAAAAACGGACGTGGAAGCAAATGCAAGACTACTGCCAAAGTAACGACAGCCTGTGAAACGTCAACCTACCAAGGAGCTAAGGCTCGGTAGTGCTCCCCGTGCCTTTAAGCCAGGGAAGATGTCAACCAACTTATGGGCGAGGCTTTCAACCTACATTTTATGATAAAAGCAATATTTGGAGCAATTATCATAGTAGGACACCACCCACCAGCATATATTAATCCTCTATGTTATGGTATTCTTAATCAATTATTAACAAAAATATATTGACAAAAATGACAATTTCTGTGGATAAAGTTAACCAAATAGCTTGGAATCATCATCACGACCCCTTTGAAGTATTGGGTTCTCATCAGATAGAACAAGACGGGAAAACTGTGACAGTAATCCGAGCATACCAACCAAATGCTGAAGCTATCTCAGTTATCTCCCCGATAGACTGCAAAGAATACCCAATGCAAGCAGTCCATAATCCTCATTTCTTTGAATGTATCATCAACATCTCGGAAATGGCCAACTATCAACTTAAAATCAAAGAAGGAGGACACGAACGAGTCATCTATGATCCCTACGCTTTTCGCTCTGGAAAACTCACAGACTTCGACCTTCAACTATTTGGAGAAGGAAATCATCACCGCATCTACGAAAAACTAGGAGCACATATTACCGAAGTTGATGGGATTAAAGGAGTCTACTTTGCTGTTTGGGCACCCAATGCTCGTAATGTTTCAATTTTAGCAGACTTTAACAATTGGGATGGCCGTAAACACCAAATGCGGAAAGGACACACCGGTATTTGGGAATTATTTGTTCCCGATATTGGCCCTGGAGAAAGCTATAAGTATGAGGTCAAAAACTGGGAAGGACACATCTATGAAAAAAGTGACCCCTATGGATATCAACAGGAAGTAAGACCCAAAACGGCTTCTATTGTTGTTGACTTAGACTCCTATATTTGGAATGACCAAGAATGGATGGAGAAACGTCGCCATATCGACCCTCTTACTCAACCTATTTCCGTCTATGAATGCCATTTGGGTTCTTGGATTCATGCTTCTGCTCATGAACCAGCTAAACTACCTAATGGGAAAACTGAGCCTATAGTTCAAGTCTCAGAACTTAGACCAGATGCCCGTTTTCTTACCTACCGAGAATTAGCAGATCGTTTAGTTTCCTATGTTAAAGATTTGGGCTTCACTCACATTGAAATGTTGCCTGTGGCAGAACATCCTTTTGATGGTTCTTGGGGTTATCAGGTGGCAGGATTTTTTGCTCCTACATCTCGCTATGGTAGTGCCCAAGACTTTATGTATTTCGTGGATAAATGTCATGAAAGTGGTATTGGGGTAATTGTAGATTGGGTACCCGGACATTTTCCCAAAGATGGACATGGTTTGGCTTTCTTTGATGGTACTCACCTTTATGAACATGCAGATCCCCGCAAAGGTGAACATAAGCAATGGGGTACTTTAGTATTTGACTATGGTCGTAATGAAGTTCGTAATTTCCTGGTGGCAAATGCACTTTTCTGGTTTGAAAAATATCACATTGATGGTATCAGGGTAGATGCAGTTGCTTCTATGGTCTACCACAACTATATGAGACCTGATGGTGAATGGGTGGCTAATCAATACGGAGGTGTAGAATATATCGAAGCTGCTGATTTTCTCCGTCAAGTTAATCATTTACTTTTTAGTTACTATCCTGGTGTTCTCTCTATTGCAGAGGAATCCACTGCTTGGCCAATGGTTACTTGGCCTACCTATGTTGGTGGCTTGGGTTTTAACCTTAAGTGGAACATGGGTTGGATGCACGATATGCTTGACTATTTTGAAATGGACCCTTGGTTTCGACAGTTTCACCAGAATAATGTTACTTTCAGTCTTTGGTATCACCATAGTGAAAACTATATGTTGGCTTTATCTCATGATGAGGTGGTCCATTGCAAAAGCAATATGTTGGGTAAAATGCCTGGAGATAATTGGCAGAAGTTTGCTAATGTCCGAGGGTTGTTTGCTTATATGTTTACTCACCCTGGTAAGAAAACTATGTTTATGGGGATGGAGTTTCCTCAGTGGGGTGAATGGGATGTTTGGGGCGATTTAGAATGGCATTTGCTCCAATTTGATGTTCACCAAGGGATGAAACGATTTTTCCGGGAGCTGAATTATCTCTATCGCTCTCAACCTGCTTTGCATGAACAAGATTTTAACGAGGAAGGATTTCAGTGGATAGATTGTAATGACAATAATCATAGTGTAGTGTCATTTATTCGTCGCGCTAAAGATCGGAAAGATTTTGTGGTAACAGTTTGTAATTTCACTCCTCAACCTCATAGTCATTATCGTATCGGTGTACCTGAACCAGGGTTCTACACTGAAATATTTAATAGCGATGCTGGTAATTATGGTGGTAGTAATATGGGTAATTTGGGTGGTAAGTGGACTGATGATTGGTTTTTCCACAATTATCAACAGTCTTTGGATTTATGTTTGCCTCCTTTAGGTATTTTGGTGCTTAAGTTAGATAAGAAGAAAACTTTAACAATGATGCAAGAATTTGAGAATGTTGAAATCGTGGAAACTGAAGCGTAAATTAATCACTTATTGACATTTGCTTATAGTACTTTTCATCTGAGTAGACTACAAAGTAGGGACGTTGTATCCAACGTTCCTGTAGGGTTATCATTTCTTTTATGTCCTTTACTGACCTGAAAACTGATGTAGGTGATTAGCATTTGACAGTTTAAAATAACATAGATAATGTTTTTTAGTAAAACAGTTTCAGTTTATTTGCGATTCTTTTTTTTCGGATTTGCTGTTTGGATGATAGTTTTCTATTTTTTGTTTTCTACTCCAACTACAGCAGTTACTTCTCAAGATTTATTTCCTTTGAAAGCTTATCCTCTACCAGAAACTTTGGCACAATGGCAAGACCCTAGTAATAGTGGTGATTATTTTGATCAAATTGAAGTTCAGGATATAGGTTATCTAATTTGGTCGCAGTTTCCTATTAAGGTTTATGTTGAATCTTCTGATCATGATGAGTCTAGCTCTCGTCAATGGGTTAAGACTGTAGTAGATACTATTTTGGAATGGAATGTTTATTTACCTTTAGAAGTGGTAGATAACTCAGAAGTTGCTGATATTAAAATTTTTAACAAGCGACCTCCCTTAACACTAAAAAATTTAAGAGCGCGTTCAGCGGAAACTCGCTATCAATTATATCAAGATGAGAATGGTATTTTATCTCATAATTTTGTGATTTGGTTGAGTCCTATGCAAGTAGGTAAATATCTGCCTTCTTCTGTTCGTCACGAGTTTGGTCATGCTTTGGGTCTTTGGGGTCATAGTCTTGAGAAAACTGATGTTATGTATTATTCTCAGGTAGCAGAACCTCCTCCTATTTCATCTAGGGATATTAATACTCTGAAGCGGATTTATCTGCAAAGTACTAGACTAGGCTGAAAAAAATATGGCTATTTACCCTAAAAGAAGTGAGGCTGAATGCTCAAAGCTATAAGCTTTTGTGCTTTTAAATGACTTATTGTTGTATGCCTCGTTCAGAGCAAAATTCTCATAATTCAGAATTCTGACTTACTAAATATGCATCTTAAATCCATATTAAGTTAGTTAATTGTTACTTATTACTTAATTATTCTTAACATAAATTTTTATCCATCTATTTTAATGTATTCAAATAGGCAATTAATTTCTCAGGTTTTGTAGGAATTTATACAGCCAATTATATAGTTTTGTATCAATTAAGGATATTTAACATGAGTGTAAACTTAGCAACTCAATTGCGTGAAGGAACCAAAAAATCTCATACAAATGCAGAAAACGTAAGTTTTGTCAAGTGTTTTTTAAAAGGAACTGTAGAAAAGACTTCCTACCGAAATTTAGTTAAGAATTTGTACTTTGTTTATTC
>JAKQYG010000520.1 GCA_023356515.1 Trichodesmium sp. MAG_R04
TTTATCGCTGACCCCCAGAGTGCTACCATGAATTAATAAACAGTCAAGTTCAGAAAAACCAAAAGGCAAATTTCTCAACCATTCTACTGTTTCTCTATCCACATTGTCCCATAATATTTTCACAGCATTCATACCATATTCTGCTATTAATTCTGTTGGTTCCGCTGTGGTAGTTAATCCATGTAAAATTAAACATTGTTCTTCCCACCATCCCATACATACTTTTGGTTTAAGTTCGTTTTGTTTTGGATAACGTACTCGCTCTACTAATTTTTTGCAATCTATATTTAGCCCGACAATGTCCCCTAAAATATATAAATCTTCCACCAAATACTTCTGCTTTTTTATATCAGCTATTACAGCATCATAAGCTATTATATTTCCTTCTGTCTTAGTTAAGATTGCCCAGTAACTCATATAATTTTTTGTTTTTTTTTAGATTAGATAAAGTGAGATTAATTAGTTTTTATCAGCCATAAAACAATAATACTTGTTTCAAAAAACATTGCTTTGCTTGGTTATAAGTCAATACGGTTAAGATAAGATTCAAGCCCCTATGGTATGAAACCATTAGAGTAAATATTCAGATTACCGAAATGTAAAAAAAAATCTTAACTTAACCTTATCGTTATTCTAACTAACTCCTAAAACATGAATAACCATACGTTTATTTTCATCAATAAAACAATCTATGGGTTTTAATCCTCCTTTTATAGCCTGATTTTGAAAATAATCTACGGGATATTTATAAGAACTTAATAGATGAAATTTTGTGCCTTTCTTAATATTTATCGGAATGCCATCTAGAACAAAATTTTGTTCTTCAGTTGCTCTGACATTATGTTCTACACAATGAGTTTCAGCTACCCAATTAAACTCATAATTAAATGCAGTTGGTTCGAACCCATCAACTGGTAGGTCGCGATTGATAAAATATAAAATACTGAGTGTCAACTTTGCCATTTTTCCATCATTATAAGCTTTTCTTAATGACGACTGATTTTGATTAGCATCAACACCAACAATTAGAATGCCATCTGGTTTTAATGCCTGTGAAATTCTTCCAAAAAACTTCAGGCAATTACTTATAGAAAGATTAGTAATTGTACTACCTTTAAAAAAGACTACAGGTTTAGCAAATTTTTGCACAAGTTCGACATTTTTAATAAAATCGTCTTGCATTATTTGAACTGGTATTTCTGGTAACTCTCGCCCTAAAATTTTTTGAGTTTGGTGCAAATAAGTTTCACAAACATCTACAGGAATATAACTTTTAAATTTTTCAACGGCTTTCAGAAAAGGTAAAGTTTTATTCTGGAAAGCTATATTTGTACCAGGGCCAAATTCTATAATATTGGCTTCTTCTGGAACATAAGCGGCTATTTTTTCAGCTACATTATTTATTAATTGGATTTCTTCTTTATAAAGGTAGTAACCTAAATTTTGAGATATTAATTCCATATAACATACTTCCCCATTGGCAGGATCGTTCTCTATATTTGGGTCAGGAGTGCTATATAAATAAGCAGCCATATTTTCTTCCTGTTCTCCTAAAAATAGGGATCTTGCATCAGAAAGGAATGAGGCATTAAAATTTGTCATAATTTTTGATCTTGAGATATACTAAAGGCCAATACAGTTGAGTTAAAACGAAAACTCATAAGATATGGAATCATTATATAGGATTTTTCAACTACAAAAATGCAAAAAAAATCCTTAAGTGAACCATGTTGAAATATAGCAACGTGCGCTGGTATATTTACATAATACAAGTTGCTACTAATGTAATATGCTTGAAAGTATTGGTAGATAGTAGCGTAAAATTGTACTACACTTAAATGCGATAGTAATATGTAAAGATGTGAGTGCTCATTGCTATATAACCCACATTACCGCACTTCTTAACATTAACAGGACTTACGCAAAGGCACTAACTGTAGTGCAAATATCTTAAATTTTCATCAAAAACACATCATATCTAGCGTTGCTGCGTAAGTCTTGATTAAATTGATAAGTTTTACTAATCTATCGCCCGAATGCTCTCCCTGAAAACCTTATAGCTATGAGCATCGATTTTCACTATCATAAAGAATTGTAACTGATTTTCCTCACGGGGTGACAAGTAAGCTTAATGGTAGATATAGTAATTATTTGAGACAATAAGTTAAATAATAATTCAATTTAAAAAGAATGGGATTTTGAATTTGGGAGGTAGCGATCGCCAATTCACTCTTATCCACCCAGGGCAAACCCATCTAAATCATGGCAGTTTCTACCTTTCAGGCTTGTGGGAGTAATGAGTATAAATGCTCAAAAGCCTGGTTCCTTACCCTGTCAAAACTTTAAAATAAGATGCGTTTGCCCTGCACTACACCCCAACATTTCTCAATAAGCATTTTCTTTTTGTGGAAATATTCTTCGGCCTCCGAACGCAAATTCTCTTCTATATATAGCTTTCAACTAGCTTGTCACCCCGTGAGCTGATTTTCTCATAAAAAATTAGTTATTGATAAATTTCATTGACATTAAGTTCTAGAATAAAGGTTTATAGATAGCACTTTGAATTCAAAACTTGTAATTATTACAAGTCAACAACCAACTCCTAATTAATTATCTCTCACAAATATGAGTAGGATCATCAGCTTTTTCAGCATATTCTAAACCCCTTGCCAAACGCCAAGCAAAAATTTCTGGCAACCCCTTATTAACTATAGCTTCACAAGTAAGTTGATAATCATAGGGAATCTCTCGAATATTTACTTCCCCTGTTTCATTATCATAAATAACATAAGTAGCATTCGGTCTGCCATGACGAGGT
>JAKQYG010000521.1 GCA_023356515.1 Trichodesmium sp. MAG_R04
TGCTTTCCGATATTGTTTTACCATATTACCTTGAGGAGTATTTTTGACCTCCCGTAATTCAGCTTTAATTTGTTCATACTGTTGAGATAATAATTCAATTTCTTTCCCTAAACGCTCACACTCTTTTTCTCTATCATTTTTGTAAAACTTTACTATTTCTTGATTTTTCTCCCGTTCAATCTCTAGCAACCTAGCTAAATCACCACCTTTATAAGCAATATTAATTTCTTTCATTATTTCAGTATAGAGAATACGAGTTTCATGGTCAGTTGCCTTATCAGGATGAAATTTATCAGCTAATTTTAAGAAAATTTTTCTTAAATCTTTACTTGGACGTGCTTCAAAAATATCTGCTTCTTCATGAAATTCAGAGTAATTTTGAGAATCAGAATAATCCTCTTCAAAAAAGTCTGTCTCAGTTGAATCTTCCAAATTATCCCTAACATCATCTTGAAAATTTGCTGATGATGATTGAGAAAAATAGTCTGGTCTTAAAGAAATTTGCCCTGTTAGTTGTAAAGTTCTATAAATACTTATAACTTCTTGCTTTTGACGTTTTCCTAAACGTTTATTACTTAAAATTTTCTCAAATAGATCATGAATTTCTTGATCCAAGCTATTAATTTCTTCATCAAACGGTCTACTTTTAGAGCACATTTCTTGAATCAAGGTTTGTATTTGTTGAGTAAGGTTAGATAATTCAGTTTTTTTTCGTTTGATTTGGGTCAGAAGTTTTTTGTGCTTTTCACTAAGAAAGTCCATTCTAGCATGAACAGAAGAAAATGATAGATAATTTTCTTTAGATAGAGGAATAGAGGTAACCACTTTTTTAGTTTTTCTTGGCATAATAAACTTATTGACTATATATTTGGAAAATTAATTTTTATAGTTTATCGTGATTTGAGCAATGTATCACAAGGTAGACTAAAAAAAACAAGATAACTATATTTGAAGTTTGATTGGTTCAGGGCTTACCCAACGGCACGAATTGTAGTGACAATATCTAGGGTAATGCTAGAATCATACACTATATATAGCGGTACTGCGTAAATCCTGAGGTTATACTAATTCTCATGTATTAATTACCACTTACGCAATTTCGTTGTTTTAACAACAATAAATTAGGGCAATAAACTCGGTTTCTTTGTTAGTTTGTGTAAGTCCTGTTTATTAGATACCTGGCAAGAATAGATCAGTTTTTTCTCAAAATTAATACCTATATATTATGTGGAAAAAAATCGCCGAACATATCACCCGAGTAACGGTCGAAAAATTTGAAGTCACTGGCCATTGTTCAGTTGGAGGAGGTTGTATTAACACTGGTTATAAACTGACTGATGGCACTCGTAGCTATTTTGTCAAGATTAATCAAGCTTCCCTAGTGGAAATGTTTCGAGCAGAAGCATTGGGGTTACAGCAAATGTGGGAAACTCAGGCTATTCGAGTTCCTAAACCTTTCTGTTATGGAACAGAAAGAAATAATTGTTATATAGTATTGGAATGGTTAGACTTAGGTGATCGTAGTAACGATAAATCTTGGGAAGAGATGGGGCGTAAATTAGCTGCTTTGCATCGCCATCAAGGAAAGAATGAATTTGGTTGGGATATTAATAATACTATTGGTTCTACACTTCAGATTAATAGTTGGTGTGCAGACTGGGCATATTTTTGGGTACAACATCGCATTGGTTATCAGCTCAAGTTAGCCAAGGGTAGGGGTGTTAGTTTTAGTAATAGCGATCGCCTGCTGAAAATTATTCCAGAATTATTAGCAGGTCATCAACCGCAACCTTCCCTAGTTCACGGTGACTTGTGGGGAGGGAACGCTGCAGTTACTGTAGATGGAGAACCGATCATTTTTGACCCAGCGACTTATTGGGGCGATCGTGAAGTTGATATTGCGATGACAGAATTATTTGGTGGTTTTCCTATTGCTTTTTATCATGGTTATAATGAAGTTTGGCCTTTAGATAATGGCTACAAACAGCGTAAAACCATTTATAATCTATATCATATTTTGAATCATTTTAATCTATTTGGTGGTAGTTATGCTTCTCAAGCAGAAAGAATGATTCAGCAACTTTTATGTTAGGTAGTAGCATGTCTAGTTTGAAAATGTGGGTTTAAAACCTACATTCCGCCCCTCAAAATGTAGTATCTTAAACTAACGATTGAAAGCCTTGTCTGATAATAACTATAAAGAACTACCCCAAGAAGAACTAGAGTCAAAATCATTATTTACCCAACCATTGTCGCTAAAACGATGAGCGCTTTGGTTCTCGTACTTTGAACTACAATTTGAGCTATAATAATTAGGGCCAATATGATCCAGATAGCTAGCTGCTGAAATGTTTGAGTCTAAACTATGGTCATTTATATTATCGGCAGAATCAGAGTAATGATGTTGGTCGTCGGTGTAGTCGGCAGAATCATCACCAGACCAAGAATCTTCATAAATAGGAATTGTAAAGAAAAGTGGTACCATCATATTAAAAACTATTCTTAAACTCTACTTAAACCATTTTATACCCTAGTAATTCAACAGTATCTAAAAATACAGCAATTCTAATAATTAAGGATTGCTATAAAAAAATATGCCTTATATCATGTCCGGATGATTAGTGATGATTAAGTATTTCTAGTTTGAGGCAAAGAGTGAAAATAGGTTAACCCCCGGACAAATTCCTGCTCCTCCATAATTTTCTGGCAGCGATAGATCAGCAGATTTTCTAATTCATCTAAGTTTTCTGGTGAGTGGTTAGCGATCGCGGAGCGAAACGGAGTTTTATCGCCTCATTAGTTAAAGGCCATA
>JAKQYG010000522.1 GCA_023356515.1 Trichodesmium sp. MAG_R04
ATTTTCCTCCGGCTTTTGTCCGCCGCTGTCTCCGAATAAGAATGCCAGACCCGGATGCGGCAGCTCTTCAAACTATTATTAAGGCTCATTTTCAGGATGAGGAACAAAGTGAAAATTTGAATAGAACAACTGAGAAACTTATTGAAACTTTTTTGGAAAAAGATGAACAGGAGCGGGCAACGGATCAGTTATTGAATGCTATTTATATTCGCAATAATCTTAGTCCAGAAGCTTTTACTGATGACTTACAAGCTTTATTATTGAAGGGTTTATCAACTACGGATGAATTTTGATAATAATGTCCGCTTTTGTAGAACAAAGTGAAACCCAACATGATCATGATTTTGGTAATGCTGGGTTTCGTGCCTCAACCGCACCTACGTTTATTACTAAATATGACTAACAAAATTGATAAATTTAATAATTTAATTAGGCTATTACAAAAAGAATTAAACCTGACAGGTACAGAAATTGCTGAAACTCTTTGGTTGGCAATGCAGCGTCAAGATCCCTCTTCTACTCACAACAAAAAAATATCCTCGACAAATCAAATAACCACAAATGAAAAAGTAAATACTAAAACATCATCTACAATATCTTCTACTATACAACCTCAAGATTGTTTTTATCCGAAAATTCCTGAAAGGAATTTCTCTGCTGAAGTTGCTCCTCAAACTAATTCTACTTTTCCTAATAAAAGTGATTTATCTATCAAAGTTCCTGATGTTTCTTCACTGCGTCACCCTCTGAAAATTGCTAGAGCTTTTCGTCCTCTCATGGAGTATATTTCTTATGGTAACGCAGTTTTATTAGATGAAGAAGCTACCGTTGAAACTATTGCTCAATTAGAAGGACTTTGTGTTCCTATTCTCAAATCTCCCCTGGAACTTCAATTTGATTTGGCTTTAGTCGTAGAGCAAAGTGATTCTATGATTTTTTGGCGGAAAACTATTCAAGAATTACAGCAATTATTCAAACGCTATGGTATTTTTCGGAGTGTAAAAACTTGGGGAATGTTGACAGATAAAGATGGAAAAATTTGTCTTAAACAAGGAATTAAGCAAAATCGTTATTCCCATCATCTTTTTTCTCCTAAAAAACTTATCGATCCTACTGGTCGCCGTTTAATTTTAGTAGTTAGTGATTGTGTTAGCAATATTTGGCGTAATGGTCAGGCTTTTTCTCTCTTAAAAACTTGGGGAAAATACAATATTGTGGCAATTATCCAAATTTTACCTCCACGTTTGTGGTTAAGAACTGCTCTGAGTTTAGGGGCAATGGTACAATTAGATTCTTTGCAACCTAGGGTACCTAATTCTAATTTATTGGTTAGGGAAGTTTTGTTTGGGAGAAATCATAATTTACAAACGGGAATAAAAGTTCCTGTCTTTAGTTTGGAACCAGAACTGATAGAAACTTGGAGCGAAATGGTCGTAGGAAAAGGAATTGTTGGTACTGGAGGTTTTGTTTTTTCTTCTTTATTAAGACTAGACCAGAATCAAATAGTCCCAGACACAGAAAGAGCAAATTTAACTAGTGAAGAACGGGTGTATAATTTTAAGATGAGTTCTTCAGAAACAGCACAAAAGTTAGCTAAGTATCTTTCTGCTGCACCAGTGATTAATTTACCTATTGTAAGGTTAATTCAAAAGAATTTTCTCAGAGATTCTCAACAGGTTCATGTGGCTGAGGTATTTATGGGTAATATTCTTAAACCTCAATGTTTGATTACTCCTGATATTAATTTTGATGAGGTTCAATATCGGTTTATTGATGAGGAAGTTAGAGATATTTTGCTTAAGGATAGTCCGAGAAAGAATGCTCAGGAAATTATTAGTATGATTTCTCAGGATTTTGCTAACAGACTGGGGAGTAGTCCTCAAGAATTTTTGGCTTTGTTGAAAAAACCTGACGAGTTGGAAAGGTTAAAAACTGAGAAGAATGTTTTAGATTTAGATGTTGAATATTTTGCTACGGTTGCAACTAAAGTTTTAAAAAGATTAGGAGGACCTTATGCTGATTTTGCTCAGGAAATAGAAAGGTCTCAAAATGAAACTTTTGATAGCCTTGAGAGGGAAAAGCTTCCTAAGTCAGAAAATCAAGTTTTTGCTTATAAAACGCCCACAGTTAACCGACGAGGTGAAGTTGTCAACACAACAGCTTATATCGCTCCTTACTTCAGCGAAGTTCTTGCGGATAGTATTAACTTGGAAATGGTGGCTATTCCTGGAGGTAGTTTTACTATGGGTTCTCCTGAAAGTGAAAAAGGTAGCAGAGATAGAGAACGCCCCCAACATAATGTCACTGTTTCTCCCTTTTTTATGGGGAAATATCCCGTTACTCAAGGACAGTGGAGAGCGATCGCTTCTCGGACACATTTGAAAGTAGAATTAGACCTAAACCCAGAGCCATCTCATTTTAAAGAACCATACCAAGATATAGATAGATGGCAGAGACCAGTTGAGAAAGTAAATTGGTACGAAGCAGTAGAATTCTGTAAAAGACTATCGAAACTAACAGGAAGGAATTATAGACTGCCCAGTGAAGCGGAATGGGAATATGCTTGTCGAGCAGAGACAGGAATTTTAGATCTAGAACAGGGAGAAAGTTATCCGCCTTTTAACTTTGGAGAAACTATAACAGTAGAGTTAGCTAATAGACATCTCCAAAAATTATCAAGCATTTACTGTAACTATCTTTGAGAGAGCGATCGCCAGCTCCTCCAGATAGTCATTTTTTATGATATTTATAGTATTACAGATAGTTATTGTTAATTATTTAGCATTTT
>JAKQYG010000523.1 GCA_023356515.1 Trichodesmium sp. MAG_R04
GTCCAAGCTGTGCCTAAGCCTCGCTCTCGGGCAGCTAACATGAAGCTCCATGCGCCGGGGAGAATGGATCCAAGCATGGCAGCTGAGGCCACTGATGGCAGACCTTCATAGCGACCGGGCAAAATAGGAATCATCATCACGGGAACTTTCTCAAAATTCTCAGCAAGATACGCTGCGGAGCTTTGCACCCGGTTCTGTTGTGCGATGCGCTCTTCGTCACCGCCCTTGTAAGCAGTTTGAACATTCCCCTCCATTTGCGCGTAAAGATCCCATCCTTGCTTATACAAGTCAGCGAGTGCAGCTCTTTGCTCAGGATCTGTGACGACAAGCCATTGCCAGCTTTGGGCGTTAGATCCTGTTGGTGATTGGATAGCAGCCTCTAAGCACTCTTTTATGATTTCTGGCTCAACTGGTTTTTCAAAATCTAAACGCTTTCTAACAGCTCTAGTCGTTGCCAGAACTTCATCTACTGATAGGTTAAGTTTCATCATTCTCCTTAAATTTTTAGTCTTGTCCTGAGTCTTCTTCTAGTCTTGCTTGATATTGGTAGGCTCTGTGGGTCCTACCACCGGCTACGAGTAAATTTCTACCGGTTACCCACCTCGATGCGGGGCTTGCGAGAAAGACAACAGCTGCGGCGATATCATCCGGAGTTCCGAGAAACCCTAGTGGGATTGTCGCAGCTATCTCTTCTTCGGCTCCATCTGCGCCTAACACTTCCGCGAAAGCTTCAGTGACGACTGGTCCGGGAGAAACTGCATTAACACGTATTTTTGGTGCTAACTTCTGGTATTTTGCTGTTTTTTTCAATCTACCTAAACCTCAAGAAAAATTAGAATTACCAGGACCAATATTTATGAGTAAACGAGGAATAGCTATTCCTTGGCCTGAAAATACTGTGAATGTTTGGTTATGGTTAATAGTTTTATTTTTAGGAGTTATCGCTGCTATATTTATTTGGCAATGGCGAAATCAATTAATGACAGAAAAAGCAGCATCTGGTCAACCACAACTTATAGCTTTAGTTACCATAGTAATTATGGAGCTATTAATTATCATATTTGCTTTAGGCTGGCAAGCACCCATAGCAAAAGAAACAGGAGGCACAGAAGGAGGATTAAATTTAACATTAGAACTCTCAGCTTTACTGGTAGGATTAGTATTTTATACAGGTGCTTTTATTGCTGAAATTGTTCGTTCTGGGATTCAAGCAGTACCGAAAGGGCAATGGGAAGCAGCTAAATCTTTAGGATTAAATTCTGGTTTAGTAATGAGGTTAGTTATTTTTCCTCAGGCATTACGGGTGATGATTCCGTCATTAAATAGTCAATATATGAACTTAGCTAAAAACTCTAGTTTAGCAATAGCTATTGGTTATCCAGATTTATATGCTGTAGCGAATACTACTTACAATCAAACAGGTCGTCCAGTAGAAGTATTTATTTTAATTATGGTGGTTTATCTTTCCATAAATTTGATAATTTCGGTATGTATGAATTTATTGAATAAAAGTGTTCAATTAAAAGAAAGATAATACAAAATATTTCGGGTTTTTGGCTAAAGTAACGTTATGAATGTATGAAAACAATTAATACAAATAAATCCTCTGTTCTACCATTTCCAGAAAATAACCCCATAGAATGGCTCAGAAAGAATTTTTTTAGTACCTGGTACAATAGCTTACTAAGCCTAATATTATTCAGTCTAATTTTCTGGGGCATAACTAACTTTATTTCCTGGGCAATAACGGAAGCAGAATGGCAGGTTATAAAAGTTAACTTGCCATTATTAATGGTGGGCAGATATCCTAGAGACCAATATTGGCGCATCTGGTTAATAGTCGGTATTATTTCTAGTTTCTCTGGTTTTTCTTGGGGAGTTATTGCTAGAAACTCAGCCACACTATTTAAATTGCCAGTACTAATTTTTATCGCTGTTTTGCCTATAATTATCTTTTTTATTCCAGTAAATATAACTTTTAAATTATTGCTAGTAGGAATCGTCATTTTAGTTATTTGTAAGGCCTGGATAGGAAGAACATTAGGCAGAAAAAATAGCAACTTAGGTAAATATCTATCTTTTTCTTGGTTAATTGCTTTTGTCTTAATTCTCTGGTTGATAGGGGGTGGTTTGGGGTTAAAGGCTGTATCTACAAATGACTGGGGTGGTTTAATGCTGACTATATTAATGGCTGTAGTTAGCATTTTTTTATCTTTTCCATTGGGAGTTTTATTAGCCTTAGGTAGACAAAGTACATTATCAGTAATTAGAATATTTTCTATTGGTTACATTGAAATTATTCGTGGATTACCTTTAATTTCAATTCTATTTATGGGGCAAATTATGATTCCTCTATTTCTGCCAGACGGAATGCGACCTGATAGAATTTTGCGGGCAATTTTAGGATTAACTTTATTCAGCTCTGCTTATTTAGCAGAGAATGTTAGGGGCGGTTTACAATCTATACCTAGAGGTCAAATTGAAGCCGCAAAAGCATTAGGTTTAAATACTCTATTGAGTTTAGGATTGATTGTTTTACCGCAAGCTTTAAAAGTAGCTATTCCTTCGATAGTTGGTCAATTTATTAGCCTATTTCAGGATACAACTTTATTATCAATTGTAGGATTAATAGAGTTGTTGGGTATTAGTCGTTCTATTTTAGCTCAACCTCAATTTTTAGGAGATTATGCCGAGGTTTATTTATTTGATGGTGTACTTTTTTGGATTATTTGTTATGCTATGTCAGTCGGTAGTAGGCAG
>JAKQYG010000524.1 GCA_023356515.1 Trichodesmium sp. MAG_R04
AAGCTCTACACCATAACGACGAAAATACCAATCAGTAACTGCTTTACGGAAACTAGCAGTACCCTCAAAAGGTGGATAACCATGATTAGTAGGATCTTGTAAAGCATTAATGGCAGCCTCTACAACGGGTTTAGGAGTTGCCCCATCTGGGTTTCCCATTCCCAAATCGATTAAATCTAGCCCTTGTTCACGGGCATGAGCTTTCAGTTCATCTAAACGTGCAAAAACGTAAGGTGGCAGTGCTTGTATCCTGTTTGCTTGGTTAATCGAATACATATATTTATTTTGACAAATATATTTTACAAAAAAATTGGATTTAATGTCTTCCTCTTTGGATACAGAGCCAAAAAGGTTGTAAGGATTTATCTAGTTAAGACCAACTTACTTAGAATTTGCAGTATTATCAACATCTGAATTAGTTCCCCAGTTTTGTTTTTCTAGATCTAATAGGACTGTTGTAGAAACCATGGCTGCTACTAATTGCTCTGGAATTACTCTAAATGGTAACCGATGAATTTCAGAATTTGGATGACAAGCAACTTCAGCAACATACTGTAACTCAGATAAAGTGATTTCTTTTAAGCCTAAGTCATTTAAACTTTTTGGTAAACCAATCTCATTGTAGAATTTTAAGAGTTGTTGTCTGGCAGTTATGGCTAGTTGGTTGCCTTGTAGCATTTCTTCTAACCTTAGTTGGACCAATATACCATACGCAACTTTTTCTCCATGTAATGTAGCATGATTAGAACACAATTGAGTTAGACCATTATGAACGGCATGAGCAGCTGCAGTCCGACATTGTGCTCCGCCAATACCTCCAATTAAACCTGCTAATAATACTGTTGCATCTACAACTTCTTGCCAAGTTTCTCCTCCTAGTTGTTCCAGGGCAACAGTTGATTTTTGAAATAGGATATCCCTTAATATCCTGGCTTGTTGGACAGCAGAAATAATCATTGTTCGCTTTGAATGGCCACTACTTATTGAAGCTTCATACCATTTCGCGATCGCATCTCCAATACCAGCTATGAGAGTCCGTGGGGGTGCTGTTTTGATGATCCCATAATCCAGAATTAGCAATTCTGGACATCTAGCTAAAGTTATATCGTATAGGAAAGCGCCTTGATCTGAGTAAATATTTGATAATGCTGTCCAAGCTGCACAGGTCCCTGCTGAGGTGGGAATGGTGATAATGGGTACATGACATTGATGAGCTAGTAGTTTTGCTATATCGAGAGCTTTACCACCACCAATACCAATTATTAGGTCTGCTTTTTGGTTAGCCATAGCTTGACGAAGATTAGCCAAGCTAGTTTCGCTACAGTCAGAGCCATAGTTAACCTGGGTAAATTTTAAATTATGGCTTTTTAATAAGGGTTGGAGGTGAGGTTGGATGATGTTCAAAGAGTTATTACCCCCAACTATGAGGGGATTCTTACCCAGACTAGCGATCGCTTCTCCTGATTGAGCTAAAGCATTTTTCCCACGAATAATTTGAGCTGGGCCAATCTTTAGAGAGAATAAAGTTGTAGCTGGTTGGAAGATATGAGTAGATGTAATCATGACGACTAAGAATAGGTTAATGTGAATTTCATTCAGTATAGGAAACTCTTATGCAGGTTGTCAGATTTTTAAGTAGGGCTTGCTGATTAATCACAAAAGCATTCAAATACAAAGGATTTAGCCTTATTTCGGAAGCAAAAAGCACCAGCTTTTTGGTAGTTTAAGTTGAAAAAGTTACGATTTTGGGCTAACCATGACAGAAAAGTTAAGGGACAATTATGACTACCACGTCCTCTGCTGGGTTGTATGGTAATCTTGATATCCTCCCGGGCCTAAAGGCACCGGGTTTCCTACCGAGCCGTAGCTCCTCAGCAGGTTGACATCTCACAGGCTGCTGCTACTTTGGCAATAGTCTTATCCCACATTCCGCACTTCTTAACATTAAATTGATAAGTTTTACTAATCGATCGCCCCGAACACTATCCCTGAAACCCTTATAGCGATGGGCATCGATTTTAGCTCTCATGAAGAATTGTAACTAATTTTCTCATAAAAAAATGGTTATTGATAAAATTTACTGATATTGATTTCTATAATGAAGGTTTGTCCTATAAGTCTCTTTGAAAATGTAAATCTAAATTAGATATATGAAGATCTGCGGAATGTTGGTTCAATAATTTTTTTTCTCAGATCGAGAAAATAGACTTTAGGGTGAGAAATGGAAATTAGATTTTTAATAATTGAAGATAATGGTATTTTGGCCAAATCACTAAGTTCTCCCAGAAGGCTTTAGCGATCGCCTAGAATACATTACCTTATCACTCAATCATTGCTGTTACTATACCTCATAATCCTCAAAAGTGCTGTAAGTCCAGCAGGAATTGTAGGTGTTGATTATTGGACCAAGCGCAGTTTTGATTTAGTTTCTTCAGGTTTGTTTCTTTTCAGGACTTACGCAAAGACACTATATATAGAGCATGACAATTTCAACGAACTTCACTATACTCATGTGCGATACGGCTAAAACCACGCTCCGCGAACGCCTAACTATTTTTATTCAAGAACCTTTAGTTTTTCAAGTCAAATAACCTTCATTTTAATTGGTCGGTTAGATACTTTGATAATAATCCGTGCTTAACTTGATAAATACTTTTACCTATTTTAGAAGCAAATCTTTTTAAGAAGTTCCACACGCTCCATTGCACAAGCAATATGACTCTTTTGAATTATTCCCAGACGACA
>JAKQYG010000525.1 GCA_023356515.1 Trichodesmium sp. MAG_R04
TGACTGGACTGGTGGAGAAATAACATGTCAGGTTGCAGTTGCTATCCTTGAAGAAGAGCTAGGCTACAGAGTTGATAGAATAGAATTCGCTTCAGGAACAGGTCTATGGGAAGCTATTGCCGCTGGCGATATTGACTTCGCATGTGAAAGTTGGCCAAGTTATGCTGAGGCTGACGATGTAATGATCAACATGAATCTTGTTTATGACGGAGAAGTTGTAAAAGAGTATTCTGGTGATGGATCTGTTGATGCGTACACAAGTGGTATCATTGGAATGTCAGATTACTATGTTCCAAAATACTTTGTTGACGCTAACCCAGATTTTAAAGACTGGCGAGATTTAAATAAATTCAAAGATCAATTTGCGACACCTGAAACAGGTTCAAAAGGTAGATTGATTGGATGTCCAGTTGCTGGTTGGAACTGTCATGACCAAAAAAGATTAGATCTTTTAGGAATTGATTTTGAAGCATCAGAACTAGGTACTGAGGTTGCAGCTCTAGCGGAAGCTCAAGGAGCTTATGATAGAGGTGAAGCATTCCTTCTGTATCTTTGGGAACCACACTTTTTCTTTGGTAAGAATGAAATGGTTGGTGTAAAACTACCAGCATACAAATACTGTGATAGTTTTACTGAAGCTAATAACTGGCAAGATTGTGGAACTGCAGCATGGCCTGCTACAGGTTGGGATAAAGACTACACGATGAATTATATGAATCCTGAAGTTATGTCTAAACCTGAGAACGCTGAAGCAGTTGCATTCTTCAAAAAAATGGCTTTTTCTAACACGGATCAAGCAAAAATGCTTGTAAGAGTTGGTGACGACGGATTATCTGTCGAAGAAGCTGTTGCTGAATGGAAAAACAGTACAGACGAATGGAAAGCTTGGCTTCCGTAAGTCTAAATAGCTAAATCAGAAAATTAAGGCCTTGTTACTTTTGTGCAAGGCCTTTTTTTTAGTTAACTTTTATGATCACCTCATCAAGACATCCTTACTATTATACAATTAGCTTTGCGTTATTAATCGCTGCGGGTATGTGGGGTTTATTCTGGATCCCTCAAAGAGCGTTAGAGGCTGGTGGTTTAACGGGCGGATGGGCAACGATTTCTCAAATGGTTATACCTTTTGCAATGCTGCTTCCAATATCACTTTGGAGGCTCTATAAAGGTCAGTCTTTTGGCCTAGAGTATCCTCTAATTGGACTTTTGTTTGGAGGAGGTATTGCTTGCTACGCTAATAGTTTTTTACTGACAGATGTAGTTAGAGCTTTAATACTCTTTTATATAACCCCAGTTTGGACAACTATTTTTGAAATAGTATTTCTTAGACAAATTCCACGTTTTTATAGATACATAACATTAGCTCTTGCACTATCTGGCGTTTGGATAGTTTTTGGACAAGAAGGCGTGATACCCTTACCGCAAAATTCTGGTGATTGGATTGCTTTATTAGGCGGAATTCTTATTGCCGCATCAGCAGTTAGAATGGAGATAAAAAAGCCAGAGGGAATATATCCTATCTTATTTTCATTCTTTTTTTATGGTGGCTTATTTACATTAATACAATCATATTTCTTGAGCGACTACCTAGGTGATGCTCCATCAATAGAGTCATGGGTTGCAATGATGCCGTGGCTAATTTTAATTGCAATTTTATTTCATATACCGACAAATATAGTGATCTTAGGTGCACCAAGTAGAATTGGTGCAGGCATATTTTCTATAATTATACTTTTTGAAATAGTTGTGGGCACTTTCAGTGCTGCGGTATTAACAGATGAGCTTATTGGGTGGCGAGAAATATTAGGCAGCTCTTTCATAATATTTGCTGGATTAACGGAAATAATATTTGCATCAAAGACTGAAGAAGATACGGGCTAACTATAATTGATTGAGTACTTTAATGTGTTCAACTGTAGTACCACAACATCCACCTATAATTTGCGCTCCAGCATCCTTCCACTTTTTTGCTTCAATTAAATAATCATCAGGAGAAATTACATTGCTCATGTCGTAGTGTGGAAAATTAAATACCGCTACTTCTGGATACGCCATAACAGGAAGGTCATATACTTCTTTAAGTTCTTTAATACTTTGTTCTATTACATTAATTTCACAATGCATTATTCCTACAGCATCCAATTTATGATGTTTCACATTACTAATCATTTTTTTAAAACTATAGTCATAGTCTGTAGTAAGGGCTATCAACCCGTCTTTATTTCTAGATGAGAATCCAGCCCACACAGGCAATCCAGCCTTACTTGCTGAGTCAAAGATTATTTCAATTCGATCTGGTCGATACATTAACTCGAGTAGAATAAAATCACACCCATTATCGGCTAGAAAAAAAGCGAGCTCATCAAAAGATTTTTGAAAATATTCGGGTGTGAGTTTTTTTTTAAATTTCTCTCTTTCCTCTTGTGTTTCAAAAGCATCCTCATACGGTATTTGATGAGATAAGGACCCAGCTACAAGTACATCATCTCTACCACATTCTTCCCTTGCTTCTAGAGCTGCATTTATTGCACTAAGATTTATTTCTTTGAATTGATTATCTACCCCCGCAGTTTCTAAGATCATTCGATTTGTTGCATAAGTATTTGTAGTTATAATACTTGAACCAGCCTCAATATAATCTTTATGTATTTGCTTTAATGTATCGCTCTCTAAGGAAGCTGTGCCACACCAAGAATTATCCATTTTAATACCACGGTTTTCAAGCTCCGAACCAGTGGCCCCA
>JAKQYG010000526.1 GCA_023356515.1 Trichodesmium sp. MAG_R04
CTTGGGAATGCCAACCACAAGTACTATGTTGTGCGGTCATATTGAAACTCCTAAACAGCAGATTTTACATTTACAGAGATTGCGATCGCTCCAACAAACTGCTATTGAAAAAGATTATCCGGCAAAAATAACAGAGTTTATTTTATTACCATTTGTTGGCCAAGAAGCACCT
This sequence comes from Trichodesmium sp. MAG_R04, assembly GCA_023356515.1. GTDB lineage: Bacteria > Cyanobacteriota > Cyanobacteriia > Cyanobacteriales > Microcoleaceae > Trichodesmium. Next base: position 173 of record JAKQYG010000526.1, read on the forward strand.
GCAGCTTTGCGTCGAAGGGTGGGGCGCGACCAACCTGTTTTGTTGGATATTTTATTGTTAACGGCGGTGTCGAGAATATTCTTAGGAAATTGGATAATTAATCACCAACCGAGTTGGGTAAAACTTGGTTTGGATGGAGCAAAGGAGGCATTAAAGTGGGGTTGTAATGATATTGGGGGTACCTTAATGGAGGAACATATTACGACAATGGCCGGTGCTATTGGAGGTACTTGTATGGCAGTGGAAAATTTACAGGAAGCTATTACAAGTTTGGGTAGAAATTATCAACAAAGAGATACTCTTTATAAGTATTTATAGGTTAGGTTGAGGTACCGAAACCCAAGAAAAAAAGTAAAAATTATATAGGACTTACCCATGAACACCATTGGTAGGGTGTGTTTTGCTGACGCAAAGCTGTGCTAACGCTTCGCGACATGAAAAGCGCACTTCGTAACGCACCAATACTCTATATATAGTACCTTTGCGTAAGTCCTGAGGGAAGTATGAAAGCTATCCTCTTTTAAGGAATGGAAGAAATGTGATGGGACAAGTTTTAAATTGTCGTATCCTTTTCTTTTTAATTCTCAACTATCAATTTTTTTAGATCATGATTTCCTCGCTATTTTCGGTGCCAAACCCAATGGGTGGGTAGCATCAGGAAAGAGGACAAAAAGAGGTTTATAAATCCTGTTTGCGCCATATTTGGGCAGGAAAAACTCAGTCAAAGATTAATTTTAACTTTATGTCAAGTTTATATTGACTTTTGACTTCCCCTTAGGGTTATAAACCCAAATCAGCAGCAACTCTATGAGCACAAGCAAAACCAGAAAATGCCACAGCATTTAAACCTTGACCAGGGAATGTACTATCTCCAACACAATATAAACCAGGTATTGCAGTGCGATTAAATGGCATTCCTAATAAACCTTTTAATTTACGCTGAGGAATAGGTCCATAGGTTCCATCTACACGATTTAAAAATTTTTGATGCGATCGCGCAGTACCAACTTCCATATAATCTAAACCTGCATCTAAACCGGGAAAAATATTTTCTAATCTATCAATAACTCGCCCTGCTGCTTCTTCTTTTTTAGCTTCATATTCTTTTCTATTTAGTCCTTGCCAATCTTTTATATAACTAGGTGTAAAAGTATGAACTATATGATAGCCTTTCGGTGCCAAATCAGGATCTAATAGGGTAGGAATAGAGACAAAAATTGTACCTTCTAATGTTTCCATTTTTTCCCAATTTTCTAAGAGAATATGATGACATTCTGTACCAATGGGAAATACGGTTGCTTCCACTCCTAAATGCAAGCTTAAAAAACTTGGTGATTTTTGATAATTACTCCGCCATTTCATCTCACGTGAGGGTATATTTTTTTCAGGTACTAATTTACCAAAAGTATCCCATCTTGTAGCGTTAGAAATAATCCGTTTACCTCGATAAATTTTACCATTAGTTAATTCTACTCCTACCGCTTTTCTGTTTTCGATAATAATTTTTTTTACACGGGCCTGATATTGAATTTCTCCTCCATTTTTCTCCAAACCTTCCACTAATTTCTGGGCAATTTTTCCCACCCCACCTTTGGGATAATTAATACCACCATAATGTCGGTCAGAAAATACCATACCAGCATTAATCATTGGAGTTAAACCTGCGGGAACTACAGACCAACAATAACATTCCATATCAATAAATTTTAATAATTTGGAATCACTAATATATCGACGTGCAACATCACCAACATTTTGAGGCAAATACTTCAATAACCCTAAACAAGAACCAGGATTTTGAAAAAATGATTTGGAGAGATATCGTAGTTCTTCTAAAGATAATAACTCCATTGAATTAAGACAATTAAAAACTGCCCAACATTCATCATAAAATTGTCTAATCCCTTTCCTTTCGTGGGGAAATTTTTGAGTTAATTCTTCTATAAACTTTTCATACTGTTGGTGAACTTTTAATTCTAAATTATCTGGTAAATGATAATGTATTTGTACCGGATCTGGAATTGTTTCTATGCTCACATTAACAGCATCTAAAGCACGAGTCAGTAAATTTGTTGTACCTTTCTTGCCAAAACCAAATATCATTGATGCACCAACATCAAATGTATATCCTTCCCTTTGAAAGTAACCAGAACTACCACCAGGAATAATATAGCTTTCTAAAACTATAACTTTTGCTCCTTTAGCTACAAGTTGAGTGGCCGTAACTAACCCACCAATACCAGCACCAATTATAATTGCATCATATTCAGGTATTGTTGGTAATTCGTCAGTTAATGAGATAGATATGAGAGAAACTGCCATAGTAAAACCTTTGATACTTTTCTTGATTTTAGTGTAGTGGTCATGATATTGTTTAGTTTTAACTGTAGGATGAGTTGGGCACAGATTTTTGATTCTTGGAGAAGTCTAATAGTGAGCTAGTGTGATTATTATTTGCCAATTCATTCAAACTTAACCTTTGAGTACCCCTCCTATTTCTGTGTAAGTCTTAAAACTAGATTTTTTTTACTTTTACAATCTATGGCTTTACAACTTCGTGTTTATGTCCC
>JAKQYG010000527.1 GCA_023356515.1 Trichodesmium sp. MAG_R04
CATTGTAGAGGTAAGAGTAGTAGCCCGACAATCTAGAGCGCCCCTAAATATACCAGGAAATGCCAAAACATTATTAATTTGATTTGGATAATCACTCCGACCTGTGGCCATAACTGCCACGTCTTCTATAATTAATTCTGGTTGTATTTCCGGAATAGGATTAGCCATTGCAAATACTATTGGATCTTTGGCCATAGAACTTACCATTTCTGGCGTAACAACTCCCGGCACACTAACACCTAAGAATATATCAGCTCCTACTAAAGCATCTGCAAGGGTACCCGAATATTCAACAGCAAATCCTTGTTTTTCTGGATTTAAACCTGTACGATCTTTTGAGACTATACCTTTAGAGTCACATAAGCAAATTCTATTAGTGCCTGCTTTGCGTAACAAACGAGCGACCGCTATTCCAGCAGCACCAGCACCATTAATAACAATACGAATATCTTCTATAGATTTTTTGACCAATTTTAAAGCATTGATTAAGGCCGCTAAACTAACTATTGCTGTGCCATGTTGGTCATCGTGAAATACTGGAATATCTAATATCTTTCTTAGTTTAGCTTCTATTTCAAAACAACGGGGAGCAGCAATATCTTCCAAATTAACCCCACCAAAAACAGGAGCAATATTTTTAACTGTCTCAACAATAGCATCGGTCTCTTGAGTCGCTAGGCAAACAGGAAAAGCATCTACTCCAGCAAATTCTTTAAATAACATAGCTTTACCTTCCATTACTGGTAAAGCTCCTCCAGGGCCAAGATTTCCTAGTCCTAAAACTGCACTGCCGTCTGTAACAATTGCAACTGTATTCTGTTTGATGGTAAGGCTGTAAATTTGTTTGGGGTCTTCGGCAATTGCTTTAGAAACTCGGCCTACCCCAGGAGTATAAGCCATTGATAGATCGGCTTGGGATTTGAGGGATATTTTCCCTTGGACTGTTATTTTACCACCACGATGTAAACTGAAGGTTCGGTCATACAGATTGACGACTTTTATTTCTGGTAAAGCTTTAATAGCTTGGACAATTTTTTCACTATGTTCTGTACTGTAGGCATCGACTGTAATTTCTCTAACTGTGATTTGACGATTTTGTTTGAGTAGATCAATATTGCCGATATTGCCTCCTTGTGATCCAATAGCTTGGGCGATGCTAGCTAACATTCCAGCACGGTTAGGAGTTTCGAGACGAATTGTTAAACTAAATGAGGAATTTGGTGTTAGTTGTACCATGTTAGGTTTTTTTAGGTTTTAAGTCCTAATGTAATTGTCATTGTGGTTTATCTTAAGTTGTGAGTGAGCATTTCTTAGGTTTAGCTAGGAATTTCTTCATTGGTGATTTTTTATTGTAGTAATTTCCAAGAAGTCTGAGATACAAATTTTGTATTGGTTATCCTATATTACCAAGCTGAATAAACCTAACTGATATGTTCTTAAAACTTAGACTAAAAAAATATCAAATTATCTATAGTATAAAGCTTGATATTAGTATCAGTTTCTATGTCTATAGATGTCAAAAAAGTTAGAAGTTAAAGTTAAAAATTTTTGTGTAAAAAGTTAATGCTGAAATGTTTAATAACTGCTCACAAGTGGCGATCGCTCATCAAGACAATCAAACTAACTTACAGTTTAGCTTTTGATTATAAGGGAGAACCTCAAGAGTTTACTCTAGTTTTACCAGTGCCAGTTTTTTAAATAAGTTTGCTGCTCTGGTTTGTACGCTGACGCCGAGGTGTTTTGCTGTTCTACTACTCCAATAAGTCCAGTTACCCTCATAGGAAAATTTATTTCCTTTCACTGTGATGTGTCTGATAGCCAGCTATTAACTATTTAGATCACCTATTCTCATAACAACCAATTAAAGTGAAAATTTTGTTTGTACAATAATAATTTAGCTATTTTTGCAAAATTTACAATACGTCGTTTAGATGCTTAACAGCTCAGGTGCATCTGAGTATTGGTTTAGTACATATTCACCTTTTTTAGTTGGTAGTTTTGGATTTTTATATGGAGAAAATACTTGTGTTTTACCTAGAGTGCTAGCTTAATTTACATGCCTTCTAGCTGCCTATCTCCAAACTTTTTTCCACAGCAGTGTCATAATATCTCAGCTAATTTTCGATAGTGAGTTTTAACACTCTTAGAGAATAGTTTAATTAGTGTTTTAAACCCTGGTTTGGTTGACTTAATTTCACATTGCCAAACTGTAAAACCTAAAGTATAAAAATTAGTCGAGATTTTTATTTGATAGATCTATAGGAAAAATTTTACACATCATATAGCGTGGCGGAAATTTTTGGTTTTCATTAAAACAATCTCTAGATGTTTCTGATTCCTTTTGCTCTTTTAATGGATTTACACATATGGCAATTTTCCCTACCACTGGCATTATTGAGATTACTCTATTTTTGAGGCTGCAAATATCCTGAATTAATTTATCTGCATCTGACATAGAAGGGGTAATAATGAAAAAAGTCTTGACTCCAACTGAATCTGGGGCAAAGCCAAAACTACATTCGTCTAATAAAGACTGAGTCGAAAAGTCCAAAGTTTCATAGAAACAATTAATTAGTGCTTGATAGAAAGATTCACTCAGGGAATGATCGTCGAAAGTCGGTCTAGATAACATAATAAATTTCCTCAAGTCGCATTTTTTTTTGTCGTGCAATAAAAAGCTGTAGAATACTTCCAGTTTTATGGGATATGTCGATAGGGGATAGTGATTGTTC
>JAKQYG010000528.1 GCA_023356515.1 Trichodesmium sp. MAG_R04
TCTATATGTATCTTCGCTAAAATCTTGGTGTCCAGGAGTATCTAGGAGGTTTATTTGACAGTTTTGATAGTCAAATTGTAGAACTGTGGAAGTGATAGAAATACCTCTTTGTTGTTCCATCGCCATCCAGTCTGAAGTGGCATGACGTTGTGCTCTTTTGGCTTTTACTGCACCAGCTTCCTGAATAGCGCCTCCGTATAATAATAGTTTTTCTGTCAGGGTGGTTTTACCAGCATCAGGATGGGAAATAATTGCAAAGTTACGCCGTTTATCTACTGCTGTTTGCAATTCTGCTTCAATTTCAATGGACATAAGTTAACCTAATTTCTAGAATATATTATAGTTTATAATATTATATATTTATCTAAGCTGAATTTATGATAATAATTATCTAAATAGTTGGGAAGTTATTAATGAGTCAGAAGGAGAAAAATATTCTAGCTTGCTTGATAAATATACGATAGAAAATTTAGTTTCTTGGGCTTAAGGATTCTTATAACTAAAAATTATTAGGGTTGATGATATGGCAATCCTACAGTAGTTGATGATAATTCAAAAACTAGAAATAAACTCCGAGTAAAAATTTCATTCTACTCGAATCAATCCAAATTAAAATATTTCAGAAAATTTACCTACTATTACAATTAGTAAAAAGGCTATATTGTATCATGACTTTACAATTATTATTTATGATAATGCTATGGGTATGATGGAAACATTTCTTAACCAAACATTAGTCCTATTATTTGCTACTTAACCTATTGGTAGTAGTAATAGCTTATAATTATCTATTAGTTATCGAATTATTGTTTAAAAATATTAAGATAGATTAGATTGTAATTCTATTAGTTAAGACAAGGAACTAAATTGATTATTAAAATTCCTCTTTTCCAGAGAAAAAAACAAATTTCTAACGTAGTTCAGCTATTCTGCTACTACTATCAGAAGAAATACTATTTTCCCTAGCATTAAGCTTTTGATTCAGCTCACGAATACGGCGAGACAATAAACGAATAATATTAATTGCAATTTCTGGTGTTTCATCAATTGCATCATAAAGTTGTATTTGAGTTAACATCAAACACTCACAATTTTCTAGAGTAGTAACAGAAGCAGAACGAGGTTCAGCATCAAACAAAGACATTTCACCAAAGCAAGCTCCTTGTTCTAAGTTTGCTAAATCACGTTTTCCCAAATGAACTCTAACTTTACCAGATACTACGATATAAAGAGATCTTCCCTCTTTCCCTTCAGTAAAAATAGCATGTTTAGCAGGAAAAGATAGTTCTTCCATTACAGAAGCTAAACGTACCAGAAAATCATCTCTTAATTCTCTAAAAATTGGAACAGCTCTAATAAACAAAAGACGCTCTACACTTGTAAGCATAATATTTACATCCTTATCCTTGATAAATAAACAAATTTAATAATCATCTTTAACTGAGCCATTTTTCATGGTTAATAATATTTTAGATGAAATTTGATAGATAGCTAACTGAACTTCTTTAGCTTACACCATTTCCCTAGTTTTGACACAAAATAATTTATATATGATCCCAATTTTGTAAAATAATTTTCAAATAGGGTAAGGCAAATAAGGCTAAAGTAAGAAATAAGCATAAATTAGCTAATACTTATTTAAAATGCGTATTAGTAAGCCATAGTTTAGAAGAGTTTTTTTCTCTGAACAAGGCATACAATTATAAGTTATTTCAATCTACAAAATCTTATTAATCCCTATTATATTTCAGTTTTTTCAATACTTTTAATTCTTTTTGAATCTCTCAATGCTAATTCCTGTTATACAGGAAATTAATTAATAACTAATAGCTGAAGACTTACCTCATAATAAGGATTCCTGGTATGTAGCAAATGTTGATCATAGGTAGTATAACTGGATTTTTTTTAACCGGAACAAACTTTAACGAAGCTAAAAATTATCAACAATTTAAAGGTAAGTTAATAGAAATACTCAATGATGTAGAAGTTAAGGAAGGTCAAGCAGGATTTACTTATGAATAATTAAATCACAAATTTTTAGGGAATCTCTAAGTTAAAGTCTTTCGAGGTTTATCCCAAAATATTTCAGGAAAGTTTGGGTGGTGATGGCTATGTAATTATTATAGTGCAAGGCAAAAAAAATTTTATTAATTATTATCTAGAAATTAGCGAAAATCAAGACATAGAAAAAAACTAATTGAAAATTTTGTGGCAGATATAGGTTTGAACTTAGTTTGGTATAAATATTTAACTTCTACTGGCAAAAAAATGCCGACTAAGGGTCGTGAATATGACAGATTTGCCAGGGAAAACTTACCTCATCAAAAATATATGGAAAAATTAAAAAGACAGTATCTTCAAAGTAAGCATTATTCAAGTTACGGAATAGATGACTATATTATTCTAGCGAAGAAATAAAAATACCTCTCAGACTTTTCTATAAAAAATTCTCTACAAAATCAAATACTGAATATTAAATATTACTAAATAAAAAACTTAGTTTATGGACCGAATACTTAAATGAATAAATCACAAACATCACCTATTAATAGTATTTGGCTATTTATGATAATTTCAGCTACAGTTATAGCTGCATACAATAATAGAATGACGGAAATAACTGAAGCATCATTTGAAGCTGCGAAAAATGCTGTTACTTTAGCCATCGGACTAGTTGGTAGTATGGCATTATGGTTAGGGATAATTCAAATAGTTGAAAC
>JAKQYG010000529.1 GCA_023356515.1 Trichodesmium sp. MAG_R04
ATGTGTTCATCTGTATAGTACCGATGACCCCCTATCGTTCTTAATGGCTTCAGTTTTCCAGAAGAGTCCCATCGATGTAATGTTTTGACACTGACTCCGGCTAAATTAGCAAATTCATTCAGTCTATAGTGAATCCTAGACATTATGTACAGGTATGTCAAGTATTGTACAGGTTTTTGTCTTCTAGAAAAAGCTCATCAAGAAGGGTACCTTTAACACAAGCATCTGTCAGTAATGTCCCAGTAAAATCCGTCTGTTCTACTGAAGCACAGAGCAAATTAGCTCTTTGTAAGTTGGTCCCCCGGAGTACCGCCCCATTTAGATTAGCCTCTTCTAAATCTGCTTGAGATAAATCTGCACCAGAAAGATTAGCACTGCTCAATTCTGCCTGAAACAAATTTGCTCTAGTCAAATTCACTCCTCGTAAATCAGCTCCACGAAAATCAATGCCACTAAGGTCCAAATTATTCAATATAGCTCCATTTAAGAAAGCACCTGCAAAACTAGCCTCCCTGAGTTGAGCATCAATCAAAATAGCACCCCGTAGGTCTGCATTGCGAAAATCTGCCCCTCTTAAATCAGCACCAGTAAAGTCAGAACCTCTAAGATTAGCTCTCAGTATCGCTTTCTGCAAATTAGCACCAGCAAAATTAACTCCAAGTAAGTAAGCTTGGTAGAAATCTGCCTCTGGGAGGATAGCCCCTGTTAAATCTGTACCTGGAAGTTGAGCATTTGCCAAAAGTTTAATTTTGCCAACTCTAATGGCTGAAATGTCAAGAGATAATGATTCATTCATAGTTCTGTTAAAAATATAGTTATTAGGCAAAGGGTTTGGGGAGCGATCAAAACTCGTACTTTTTAGGTCAAAGATAAGTTAATACTCATTTAAAATGCCTATTAACTTAGTTAGAATTTAGAACTTACAAGGGTTTTTTCTCTAAACGAGGCGTAAAACAATAAGTCATTTAAATGTACAAAAGCTTAGATGGACTCCTCAAATAGAAATAGTTAATACCAAATACCTAAAAGCAGACTTGTCCCATTGTCTAATCCGTTATTTAATAAAGGCCGTAACTAAAAAAATACCCTCTCACTAAGGCAAATTTGGTATAATATTAAGATTACTTGATTTTTAACAAAACTTACTATATTTTATATTTTTCCATAATTTTTCTGCCATGGTCGACCCAAAATCCTAACTTTTTTAGCTTTAAGGAGGGAAAATTAGTCACTTTTTAAACGTTCTTATAAAGGTTTGAGCCTTTATTTGTGAATGCTTTATCTTTCATAAACAAGCCTTATTTACCAGGACTTACACAAAATATGAAAATATACACCATCTGTAGGGGGTTAACGGCCGTTAACCCCCTACTAGATATAGTGGTTCTGCGTAAATCTTAATTCAATAATAATTTTAAGTGCGATCGCCTACAAAAGTATTGCAAGTCAATCAATCAATCAATACAATATAACTACCAAAGAGTCCAAAAATCAAATTCTTGATAGACAATCATGCCCCAAGCGATCGCAGTCGTAATGGGTGAAAAAACTAATAGCCAGCGCACATCAAACAAATCCAGAAAATCGAATATCATTATCATCTCCTTATCTTTCGTTAATTTTTTGTAAGTATTGTAAAACAACTGCACGATTCCGTTGAGCACCAGCATAATTATGACTAATTGTCAATGCTTGCTCAAAGGAACTTAACGATTCTTGGTAACGTTTCAGGTTAAATAAAACATTTCCTATATTATTCCAAGCTAAAGCAGATCCTTGTCTTCCCCAACGGCCATCACCCTTAAATGCCAATTCACAAGAAATGAGAGCCTGCTCATATTCCTCTAAACGACTCAATACACCACACCGGTTAGCTAACCCCAAAGAATAATCTGGATTAATTAAAAGCGAGTGATCGTAAGCCGCCAGAGCTGCCTCATCATATCCTCGAACAAACAACTTTTGCCCTAAATTATTCCAAGCCACAAAATCAAATGAATGGTTAATCACCGCACAATAACTGTTTTTAAATTTTGTCATCCCGAATGATTCCAAACAATTGCTCCTCAGCATACCAAAAAAATTAAACTTATCTTGTATGAATGACTCTTTTAATTGAGACAAATTTTCTTCAGATATATGAGAAATAACTGCCTCTGAATGTAAGTTATTTGAGAAGAAGTGATGAAAATTCTGGGTATTAATAACTTGAGCATTGATGGGTTGAATCTGTAGAATGAAAAATAGCCAGAAACTTAGGGTGAGTGCAACTATCCATGTTCGTGTAATAGTTCTCATCATAAACCAACAATTATTACATAAAAAATACAAACATGTATTAGGGTTTTAGCACAAACTTTATCCCTCGAACTTTTTTAAAGAGTACATAACCCATATTATCCTTTTCATGGACGTTCAGTTTACCAAATAGAGAATCGACTGTGCTAGAGAAAACCCTGGAATCAACTGACGAAATATCAGATGAAACATTACTCAATTTATTAACACATGAATTAAAATCAATAAACTCTGGCTCACCTCCAGACAGCACAAGGGTCGGTTCACCTCCCCCAATCAAAGGGTTATCTTGAAATTCGCTAATATCGTAAACTTTCTTATCGCACATTGTTTTCTCAGTATGTTTAATCCCAGAATAGGGAGAAACATACTCAAATGAAAACTCAGCGCCTTCAATCATACTCA
>JAKQYG010000053.1 GCA_023356515.1 Trichodesmium sp. MAG_R04
CATTAATTTTATTACAACATAACCAGAATTTTCGGTAATAAATTACTAGGAATTTTAGAAAGAGCTAAATTTTGTCCTTGTATTCCATACTTACTGTAGAAGGTACGGATAATTCTGAGAATATAATTTACACTAGCTTGTTCTTCTTGTATTTCATTAATATTCGTCTGGAGTCTCTCACTATAACCTAGTAAGTGATTATCCAAGGCTGATTCTAAATTACTAATTTGACTATTTTTATCTAATATAGTTGATGATTCTATAGCTATTTGATAATAGGCCAGTCCAATATTATTATAGGTTGCCAATAGATCGAAAGTAAGTTGATAAGGAGAAAACTGTTGAGCAATATTTATCGCTTGGGAATAAGCAGCGATCGCTTGACGAAAATTTTGAGTGCGAATTTGATGTGCTTCAAATTGGTTCGCTAAATGCCAATAAGCGGTCCCTAAGTTATTTTGTGTCCCAGCATAAGCGAGGGGAACAGTCTCTGGAGTACGATATTTTAAGGCGACTAAATAAGCATCAATAGCTTTGCGAATTATAGTCTCTGATGCTTCTATCTCAAACTGAGCTAAATTCCAATAAGCTATTCCTAAGTTATTTTGAATCATTGCATAGCTCATTGGTTCAATTTCTGGGGTAAAGTAATCAATAGCTTCCTCATAAGCAGAAATTGACCCTTGTAAATGCTCGATTGCTTGAGTATATTGAGCTAAATTCCAATAAGCTGCCCCTAAATTATTCAAGGTAGAAGCATAATCTTGAGGAGCAGCTATTTTATCTAGATAAAAGATAGCCTCTTGATAAGCTCTAACAGATTTTTCCCAATTCTGTTGTGCTTCCTGATGAGTAGCTAAGTCTCCATAAGCTAAGCCTAAGTTTTTTTGTAATCTAGCATAAGTATCTTTCTGAGATGAATTAATTCCTCCCATAGCCATTTGATAAAGAATGATACTTCGCTCCAAATAAACTAATGAATCAGGCTTGCTAGATTTGATTTGACGAGATAACATCCAGTAGAGAGTAGCAAGATCATTAAGAATATCAAGAATAGGAATTTGGCGTTGAGAAAATTTGCTTACATTTTCTGTATTTTCAAATGTCCACTCAATAACCATCTCATAAGCACGAACAGCAATAATTAGACTTTGCTCTGAAACTTCCCCGGCTAAAATACGGTCCCGATAAAAATCACCCAATTTTTGATAAGCTATAGCTAACTCTAGAGATGGATATTGAAACTTATCTAACTTCTGAATTTCTGTGAGAATTTGAAACTGTTGTTTTTCCAGTGATGTTTTTTCTTCTCCAGACTTTCTAGAAATTTCTGCCCATACTAGATTTGCTAGTTCAGATAATTCTAATTCTGGTTGTGGAATATTCTGCTGCTGTTGACTATTTTCAATAGAAAGCTTTGGCAGTTTTTGTGGAGCGGGGGGTAGAACATAAGCTTGAGGATTTTTTGATTCAACAGTGTAAGATTTTTGTTCGAGCGCCATTAATGGCCTTACTATGTTGACGGAAGGTTGGGTAGTTATTGATGGGAAGAAAGATTTAGGTTTTGTTTTCTCTGGCAATGATGATTTTTTTTGTTTAGAAGCTATTGGTGTGGGATCTCCCTCAAATTCAAATATACCTGTATGCCAATTCCAAAATTCTGGTGCTGACTGTTTGATGGTATTTAGCCAAGGTTTAGTTATCCAAAGTAATATGCTAGATTCTAATTTGGATAAATTTGTTTCTATTTTTTTGAGATTGCTAATAAATGACCACTGAACTCCTGATGGTTGTTTGGTCAAGTTTTCTATTCCAATAATTTGAAATCCTAAGATTTGATATTCCTCTATTGTTTGAAATTGAGGGTTTTCGGCAAACCATTGATTAATCTGAGTTACTGGATTCGGGTTACTTAGGTTTAAATTTAGAGTAACAAATAATATATTTTTTTTGTTGTTTGTATTTTTGTTTGGTTGTTCTTGGGTATAAGCAACAGTATTTGTTAAGTCGGTTTCTAAATTTTGAACTAAGCTATTTCTTAGCTGTTGGTTATCACATACAGCTATAAAAATTTGACGGCGTAGATTTAAGGATAGAGCTTGTTTTAAGCGTTGATAGATTTGCCGATTCAATCTAGAAATTGTTGGGGCAGGAATGTCTATCACAGTTTTATTTAGGGGATAAGTGAATTTAAATAACTTTGACTTTATTCTATAGTGAAAAATTAGGTATGATCTTAATTATAAGCAATCCTATATGATTGCTATAGTATAGTTGATAGCCGGAGGTTTAGCTACCAAATAAAAACTAGACTCCTGAAAATTCAGAAACCTAGTTCAGTTTTTAAATAAAACCAAATAATACCAATTCTAAAAAAAATGCAAGACTTTGCTCAAAACTTCAGTTGTTTATTAATAAGTAAACTTCAGCAATATTTTTAATGCTTATAGTAGTCTTTAAAATTTTATTAATCCTTCATTTTTTGCTTAATAGACGACTAGGAAAAGAGCAAAGATATAGCATCAAATCAGACAATAGCTCTACAAAGCACAAGGAAACTTTTGATATTTGGTATCATTTGTAGTGAAAATCTAAGCTGATACAGAAAAAGCAACAAATACTAAACTAAGTACTAATATCGCTCCTAAAGCTCCTAAGATAATATATATCTTTTGTTGTTTCTGATTTGGAGCCTTAGCTTGATAAACTTTTGGCTCTTGAGCAAAATTATTTAAGCGCCCACCTTCTTCTGTTGTATATGGCATAATTTAAGACCCTTGTTTCGTTATTATTTTTTAATCATTATTTAGCCTAGCAGAAATTTGGAAAATATTAATAATATAAGAAATTATTACTTCTGATTTAGTGTAAGGTTAGCTGCATCCGGTTGTTGAAGATTTTTTCCCCGGCACACTAGCTTTTCAAATCTCCTAACTTGATTTAAACAAATATGACTTGTCTTAGTCTGGACTGTTAATTCTTCCACTTATAGGAGAAGAAGCAGTTGCATAATCTTTTTTCGGTATTCTTCCAGCTAGATAAGCTAAACGTCCTGATTCTGTGTCCATTCCCATAGGTTTTGCCATCATGGGTGGATCTTTGGCTAGAGCGATCGCTGAATTAATTAGTAAAGCATCAGCTCCCATTTCCATTGCCTTAGTTGCTTCACTGGGGGTTCCTATTCCTGCATCTACTACTACAGGAACAGTTGAATTGTCAATAATTATAGAAATATTGGCTGCATTTTGTATCCCCTGGCCTGAACCTATGGGTGAACCCAAGGGCATAACTGTAGCACAACCGGCTTCTTCCAGTCTTTTGGCCAAAAGTGGGTCAGCATTAATATAAGGTAATACGGCAAAACCTTCCTTAATTAACTGTTCTGCAGCTTGTAGAGTTCCAATAGGGTCTGGCAGTAAATATTTAGGGTCAGGAATAACTTCTAGTTTAACAAAATTATTATCTTCTTGGCCTAATAATTTGGCCATTTCTCTGCCCAGCCTAGCTACTCTAACTGCATCTTCAGCAGTTTGACAACCAGCAGTATTGGGCAACATCCAGATTTTTTGCCAGTCTATAGCCTCTGCTAACCCTTCATGGCCAGGAGCTTGAGTTTCTACCCGTCGTACTGCTACAGTGATAATTTCACATCTACTTGCTTCTATACTTTGCTGCATTGTCCCGATAGTAGAATATTTACCTGTACCTGTCATTAAACGAGAGGTGAATTTTTTCCCTGCAATAATTAGAGGTTGTTCTAGAGTTTCTGTAGTTAGTTTTTCTACTGTCTGCATTTGCGAATAATGAACATAATTTTACGGCAGTTGTATCCTGATTTTCTGAGACTAGTTATCTTAAGTTTATTGCTGTATTTGTCAGATAAGTGATACCAAATCCGCCTTTGTGAGAGGGTTTTTTTTGAAATTTACAGCCTTTACTAAATAACGGATTAGGGTATGGAACAAGCCTACTTTTATACCCGGATTTAGTATGAACCATCCCGAAGCTGACACAAGTGTATAGTGCGGGAAATAACCTAGAGACCAAAAATAGTAGTAGATTTCTTAATTTCTCTGCTACTAAGACTTACGGTCTAGCCATAGGCTTGAGCCTGCATTCCACAGGTCAAGATTCGTTTTTCTTTATTATTTTACCGAAAAATTGGGTTTAAATCCTCGCCCATAAGCGGGGGACTTTTTAGTTGATTTTTTTTCACAGGTTATGTCCTTGTTGCTTTTTATAGCGCTACGTGCTAGGGCTAAGACATTCTTAGATTCCTTAACAAGGTTTTTTAGGACATGAAAGAAGTTAGAAAGTATCCTAACGTCTTTTCGTACTGCTATAGTTCACAAGAAATATATTAGTCGCGGGTGGGCATACCGAGACAAAAAACGGAGATTGAGGTCGGCAGCCAGACTATTGCCAAAGTAGCAGGAGCCTGTGAGCCGAGGGGCTAGGGCTCGGTAGGAAACCCAGTGCCTTTAGGCCGGGGAGGATCTCAACAACTGGAGAGTACAAACTTCTCCTGAAAAATTATCTGCTTTAAAGACTGAAAGTTTTACAGAAATTGGCTTACAGCACTTATAGTTCTTTCCAGAGAGTTTCTAACATTGAGGTCGCTGTAAGCCTTAGCTAGCAATAGTTATTCCTAGAACTTGGCACTGCCTAGTATATGAAGCAATAAAAAATAAGAAAAAAGTAGGAAGTAAGCCGGGTTCTGTTCTCTCAACTCAAATTAGCTAAGAGGGCAGTTATCTATCTGGGATGCTTGTTACCAAGCACCTCTTGCGGTACACCTAACATTATAAATTAAATCTATAATGCAACGGAAATGGAAAAAGACCAACCATTATTCCTTCGACCTTGCTCCCTGCCGGGGTTTACCGAGCCAGTGCCTCACGACACTGCTGGTGCGCTCTTGCCGCACCTTTGCACCCTTACCTCATAGACCTAAATCTACAAAGGCGGTATTTTTCTGTGGCACTATCCTCACGATCGCTCGCACTGGGAGTTATCCAGCAAGCTTGGTCTTTAGGGAGCCCGGACTTTCCTCAGACCCCAAATAAAATAAATATTGAGTCCGCAACCGCCTCTCCTACTTTTTCCCTATTTAAGTTATTGTATCAGAAAAATTACTTTTTTGTGATTTTTTGACCAAATTATTGTAGTATTTCTCTCCTACCTGCTTTCTACTCACTATAGTGCTACGTGCTAAGGTTAGGACATTTTTAGATTCCTTAACAAGGTTTTTTAGGAAATGAAAGAAGTTAGAAAGTGTCCTAAGGTTTTTTTACTGCTTGATAATAAATTAT
Source organism: Trichodesmium sp. MAG_R04 (assembly GCA_023356515.1). Taxonomy (GTDB): domain Bacteria; phylum Cyanobacteriota; class Cyanobacteriia; order Cyanobacteriales; family Microcoleaceae; genus Trichodesmium. The sequence goes on from JAKQYG010000053.1 coordinate 5,313, forward strand.
GAAAACAAAAAATATACTTTTTTTGAGTAATGGTCATGGAGAAGATACCCATAATTGTCAAATTATTAAAGCTCTTACCAAAATTTCTCCGGATACAAGTATATCAGCTATGCCTATTGTCGGTATTGGTAATAGTTATAAGAATTTAAATATACCAATTCTTGGTCCTCAAGTAAACATGCCATCAGGAGGGTTTTTATATCTTAATCCTTTGTTATTATTTCAAGATTTGAGGAAGGGGTTAATTAATTTAACTTGCCAGAAGTTACAAACAATTTGGAAATTTTCCAAAAATTGTGATTTAATTATGGCTACTGGGGATATTGTCGTAGCCGCGATCGCTTATTCTACAAAGCTGCCTTATGTTGTATTTCTTTCGGCTGATTCTAGCTATTATGAAGGTCGGATTAATTTAGGCTTAATATTACCGAAATTACTCAATAATCCTCGATGTTTAAAAGTTTTTGCTAGGGATGCTTTGACGGCTAAAGATTTAAATCTACAAGGCATTAAAAAAGTAGAATTTGCTGGTATGCCAGTGATGGATAATTTAATTTTAACAGGAAAAAACTTACTGCTTCAACCAGAATTATTTACCATTGCTATTTTGCCTGGTTCTCGACTACCGGAAGCTGGTAGAAATTTATGTTTGCTGTTACAACTGGTTAGAGAAATTGTCAAAGTTATGGGAGTAGATGTTTGTCAGTTTCGAGCTGCAACTGTGCCTATTTTAATGCTAGAAATAGAGTCAATAGCTATTTCTGAAGGTTGGCAATATCAAAAAAGTAAGTTAACATTTTTAACTCAGGAAGATGCAATAGAAGTAATTTGTTATGAGGATGCTTTTGCAGATATCTTACAACATTCAAATTTGGTAATTGGTATGGCTGGAACTGCAATAGAACAAGCTGTGGGATTAGGAAAACCTGTAATCACTATTCCTGGTGAAGGTCCTTCATTTACCTATCGTTTTGCTGAAGCTCAAACTAGACTTTTAGGTTCTTCAGTACAGGTTATTGGTAAAAAACTAGCTAATAATTTTACTCTACAACAAGCAGCTCAAAAAGTTAAAGAAGCTCTCGCAGATCAAGAGTATTTACAAAGTTGCATTAATAATGGTTTAGAAAGAATGGGTAAGCCCGGCGCTAGTAAAAAAATAGCGAATTATCTTGCTAAGCACTTTGATTAATAGTACTTTAAAATTTTCTGGTGAAAAAAGTGCGTTAAAGCCAATCTAGACGAATAAATTACGTTAATGCCATAAATATAACTAGAACCCTTGCCCAAAATTGCCAGGGCTTTTAAAATCTACAGGACTTAGGCAGTACCGCCATATATGGGGGAAAATTTGTAATTTTTAAGATACTGACACTACAATTAGTGCCATTACGTAAGTCCTGATCTAGTCAACTACACTTGAGCTTACTCTCCTTGGTAGTTTCCAGCAATTTTAGGACTAATAACAGGAATTTGGTCATGGAATCTTTTCCCATTATGCAGACTTAAGGAAAAATTGGGTTTAAAGCCTCGCCCATAAGCAGCCAACTTTTTAGTTAATTTTTTTTTCACAGGTCATGTTACCATGGTTTTTAGTTCACAGGAAGTATATTAGTAGCGGGTAGGCAATCCGAGACAAAAAACGGACGGGTCGGCAAGTGTAAGACTACTGCCAAAGTAGCGGTAGCCCTTGAAAACTCAAACCGCCGAGGAGCTAGGGCTCTCTAGGGGACCCGGTGCCTTTAGGCCGGGGAGGGTGTCAAATATTTAAAGTATAAGGTAGTAATCAATGGAGGATGAAATATTAGCTAAAGAACGAAAATTCCATGATATATGGGCCTCAATTATTGATATTGAGGGTATCCGAGTAGTTGATTATTTTGAAAGTTGTACCGCACCAGAAAACAGATTTATCCTCAAACAAATGGGAGATTTGAAAGATAAACATTTGTTAGATTTAGGTTGTGGTGCCGGAGAAAATAGTGTTTACTTTGCCAAAAAAGGAGCACGGTGTTTAGCCACAGATTATTCTTCAGGAATGGTAGATGTTGCTGTTAATTTGGCGGCAAAAAATAGTGTAAAAGTTGAAGGAAAAGTTATGGATGCTATGGCATTAGAATTTCCTGACAACACCTTTGATTTTGTTTACGCTTCTAATTTACTTCACCACTTACCAAATCCAAGATTAACAATTAGGGAAATGCACCGAGTTCTTAAGCCTGGTGGCAAAGCTTGTTTTTGGGATCCATTGAAACATAATCCAGTTATTAATGTTTATCGACGCATTGCAACCAAAGTGAGAACTGAAGATGAAACACCTCTAGATATTAATATTGTTGATTTTGTAAAATTTCTCTATTCAGAAACAGCCTATGATACTTTTTGGTTAGCAACTCTGTGGATTTTTATCAAGTTTTATTTAATTGAAAAAGTTGATCCAAATCAAGAACGTTATTGGAAGAAAATTATTATTGAACATCAAAGATTAGAACCAATGTATAGTAGATTAGAACAGTTGGATGTGGTGTTGAAAAAGTTGCCTTTAATGAAAAGATTTGCTTGGAATTTAGCAGTAGTAGCAACTAAGTAAATTTATAACTAATAGCAAAAGTAGAAGTTTAGTTATTGAACTTCTACTCCTGGAAAGTAATAAGTTAAGCATGATCACATTTATTATTAGAACATGTTCTTTACTATGTGGTATAATGCTGAGATAGGGCTTGCTGATTAATTATAAAGGGATTGAAATGTAAAGGCTTTAGCCTTATTTTGGTGGTAAAAAGTACCAGTTTTTTGGTGGTTTAAGCTGAAAAAGTTAGGATTTCGGGCAATTCCATGCCAGAAAAATCAAGGGACAAATATATCTGATACGAAATCCGCCTTAGTGAGAGGGTCTTTTTTAAAGTTACAGCCTTTACTAAATAAAGGATTAGGGGATGGGACAAGCCTACTTTTAACCTGGATTTAGTATGACTACCTCCTCTATATATTCCCTGTTCTTATGCAGGGACGTTCCATGGAAAGTCCCTGCTTCTTAAAAATACTTTTTCAGCAAACCCTAGATAAAATATTTGAGTAACAATTCTTAAGTGCATTTTTATAGAGAAAGAGCATAAATTACTCTTGTACCCGCACATCAATCACACTAGCATTAAAATTATAGTTTCTACCCTCTAGCTCAATTGTCATCCCAATTTTTACCTTAATATTTCCTAAAACAGGACCATCATCAGTAACTCTACCTTTACCTTCTAATGTTAGTAAAACATTCCGACTAAATAGTTCTTTATATCTAGGATCTGGTAAAGCTTTGACAGTTCCATCGGGTTGAGGAACTGCCACTTTTCGAGTCAAAAATTCTACAGATTTCAAGTCAACTTTTCCATAAGGTTGATTCCGAATAATCAATTGAGTTTTTTCCCCTTCCTTTAATAATTTTTCATGGTAGCGACCTTTTAAACCTAGAGCAATAACATCTACTTCAACGGATTTAGTGACAATATTACCCACTTGAGCAACAGAATTTTTGTTAGTACCAGGAAAGATAAATATTCCTACTAATACCATAAAAATAATTAACACAGCGCCAATATCTAAAACACTGATTTTACTAAATAATCGTCCTTGAGAATCCAGAATTTTCATAACTTCATAACTTAAGTAAACTACTTAAAATTAAATCACTCGATTATAAAGTGAGCTTTTGATAGTTCCCCAGAATATCCCATATACTATAGCAATCTTAAAGTAGGTTGTAACAATTCAAAAACTAGAAATACAGCTCTGAAAGCTTTACCTATTGCCTATTACCAAATAGTAGCAAGATGTTTGACACAAATAAATAGGATTGCTATAGTTAGTTATCTGGGCTGCAAAGTCAAGATTACTCACTTTTGTATATTTACCACATAATACTAAATCCGAATCCTGGTATCAAAGCAAAAGCAGGCTTGTCTCATTACCCTATTCATCTAACTATACCATTATTTTTTAGGGTTTGGTATAAAGGTAATGAATTAATAGCTAACTCTCATGTAGGCGAATTTTGCATGATACCTATAAAGAATCTTGTTACGGTAAAAACTTATTTTAAATAGTGAAAATAAGGAAATTTTTTATTAGTTAAACTCCCTGATCTTACAGAAAAAATAAAATTTTTGCTTTGCGGAAAAACTATAGATAATTTTGTAGTGAATAATTAAGATTAACAGAACATAATTTGTTAATTAATTGATGATATCTTGATAAGTTCAAAATCTAGTACCTCTAAATAAAAAATGTTGATGTTGAAAAAATTATCTTTAACTTCTAAATATTCCTATCGTCGAATATCATATCCATTAATATCTATAATGGTCGCTGCTGGTTTATGTGCAGGTACAGCATTTCCGAGTATAGCTATCCCGTGGAGAGAATTAATTTTACAGGGTATTCAGATTATATCAATTTCTAACCTATCCGACACTCAAGAATTTGAACTAGGTAAACAAATTAATCAACAGTTATTGAAAAGTAAAAATATTAAACTTTATCCCAATCAAGCAGCCAAGAAATATATTAATAGAATTGGTCAAAGATTAGTTGCAGCAAGTCCCCGCCCAGATATTCCCTATACTTTTCAGGTAATAGAGGATGATAGTATAAATGCTTTTGCTACTATGGGAGGGTTTGTTTACATTAATACTGGTTTAATGAAAGCTGCCGATAATGAAGCAGAATTAGCTAGTGTTATTGCCCACGAAATTGCTCATATTGCTGATCGCCATGCAGTGAAACAATTACGTCAAACATTATTAGCACAGGGTTTAGCTACTGCAACAGGTGTAGATGATAGTGTTGCAGTTCAAATAGGGGTAGAATTAGCATTGCGTCGCCCTAAAAGTCGCCAGGCAGAATTTGAAGCTGATAAAATCGGTATTGAAACATTGGGAAAAGCAGGATATGCCCAATATGGTGCAATTACGTTTATGCAAGAATTACTGAAAAAAGCTTCGCCGCCATCTTTTCTCAGTACTCACCCAGCAACATCGGCGCGAATTTATCAAATGAAGCAAATGATTAATCCTAAATTTGCCTATAATGGTGATGGGTTGGATGAAAAACATTATCAGGCAATTGTAAATAGATTAGTTCCATAATAGACCGATACAGCTAATACTATTTTACCGATAATTTGGGTTTAAAGCCTTGCCCTTCTAGAGCGACTTTTTATTTGATTCTTTTTCAATAAATATGTTATTATCCCAGGGATAACACATCTAATTTTTTGACAAATGACCGAAAGGTACATTCCAAGAACTTGCTCTGTGAGATATCTAAATTTACCCTCAATATCTGCCTCCTGCCTTCTAAAGTTCTTGATAACCAACCAATAGTTTTGACTTAAGCTAATAGCTTAAAGCTATTATCGCCGATAATTTTTTAGTTTCAGATTTTCTTAGTTATTTTGGAGTATTGAGAAGTCTCCTTGCATTTTTTGTTTGAATTTTCTCCTAGTTTTATAAGGCTTTACAAGTTGATTTAAGGGCACTTTCCTAGTTTGGTTATCCTTAACATTAACCTGATAAATAATATTATTATCAATATCTAATCCTGTTAACCATCCACTTAGACAATGATATGCACCAGTATCAATATCTAGCCAACCTTTTCCACTAACCAATTCTCCAGGTTCAACATCATCAAAAGTAAAAGTCATAGTATGACCTACAATAATTAATTTATCATAAAAGTAAGGTTTTTCCACAGAATGAAATTCATGGCGAATCCAACAACATTCATGATATGTTTGCTCTTGAATAGATAGTTTGGGATTGATGCCTGCATGAACTAACCAAATATCTCCTAAGTCTAGATATAGAGGTAACGATCCCATCCACTCTAAATCTTCATAAGGCATAGTTTCTGTCTCTTGATAACTTTTTACAGTTTCGATACCACCACTTTGATACCAACTTTGCCATGCTTGATGTTGAACTTTTGTATCTGAAAGAGCTTGAATCATCATGTATTCATGGTTCCCCAAGATACACTGATAATGGCTGTTTCTGACAAATTCTACTACTTGAGAACTTTGTGGACCTCTATCAATTAAGTCTCCCAGGAAATATACCATGTCATCTCTACCAGGAGCGATAACCTCTAACAAAGCTATTAAGCCATTATAATTCCCATGTATGTCACCAATAATAATACGTTTCTGGTTCATTGTTACTGCTCATAACTATAACTATCCTACTTGAACAGGACTTACACATGCAAACCCAGAAGCTAGTTTTTTCCTTAATGTTTATTGTTAAAAACAAGGATTAATCCTAGAAACCCCTTTCTTTGTGTAAGTTAATTCCTCGTCTATTGAGGTAGGCAAAAGAACAAATCTTATATTCTCAACATTTACAAATATTCAGGACTTACGTAAAGAGACTACTTATAGTGCAAATATCAGAATTTACTGTCAATAATGCACTATATATGGCAGCAATGCGTAAGTCCTGAAAATATCTAATTAATTTTGTGTGCCTGATTGTACTATATCACTATATTAAATTAAATATAAAATACTAGACAGTGCAAAGTTCTTTGAGCAACTCTTGCTAGCTAGGGTTTTCCACTATCTCAAGATATTAAACTCTTAATTGAGAACTATAGGTGCTGTAAGCCCAGTCCAGTAATACTTTCAGTTCGGTTTAGCAAATCATTGTTTAGGATGACTTTGTACTCCCCAGTAAAATACATTACCATATAATTTGGGAGATCATTTTCAGACTACAAATATTTTCAATACTTTCAGTCTATATATATGCTTAGTTGCTCAAAGCACGGAAAAATTTTTGTATTTCGGTTAATAATCCTTTACGTTTTGTCGGAGCAGTTGTTGTTTTAGAAGATGAAATAGAGTCATCTGTTTTAGCTGTACTAATAGCATTAGCTAAAATCATATCTATTTCATCTCCCACTGGTTTCTCCGGTTGTTCAGTAATTAAGTTGTACTGGCCATTTTCCTCAAGCCAAACTTGCCAGGGGGAAGGATAACAACGATATAATACTGCCTCACCAAGAGATCTAATATAATAGCAAGATTCAATAGTTTTGATAAACCTTTCCCGGAGTTGACGTCCGGCATAACCAATTCCCACAATAGAGACATCCTCTAATTTGGGAATTAACATAATGACTGGGCGATCGCCAGCAAGATTAGCCAATTTTTCAGCTTGAGCCACTTCTACAGCAGAAGGAGCAATTAATAAAAAACATTGATCTTCGGGCTCAACTTTTTTGTCAACAGGAGACCTACTTGTGCCAATATCTTCTATTTTAAACGTCACATTTTGCCAATCTCGTCTAGCTAAAGCTGCTGCTCCCGAGTCAGGAAAAAAAACTTTAAGCTGAGTATTTATTTCAAGTAAAGCAGGAATAAATTGTTTTGCTAGAGATTGAGCTTGAAGTTCTATGTCTGGAACAACTATCTGAATTTGGAGCCTAGTATAACCATCTTGGAGTGCTGTTTTAGTCCCTTCCATCGCTTGAGCGATCGCCTCATCTATATTATTGGGCAGTTTAGTCATTGACGTTAATATTGTTAAATTAATATGAATTGAGAAAATTTTTAAAAAGCATCTTCCTTAGTTTCCACAACCATAATAAATATAAAGTTGAACTAGGAGAAAATATGACATAAAATCATTCTTTTGGACTATAACTTAAAAATCCACAGTTAGAGGTGCCCTTGGAAAAGGAATCACATCTCGAATATTCCCCATTCCTGTCATAAACTGCACCACTCTTTCAAATCCCAAACCAAACCCCGAATGAGCCACAGTACCATACCTACGCAAATCTAAATACCACCATAATTCTTCTTTATTTATATCCTGTTCATCTATCTTTCTTTCCAAAACATCTAAACGTTCTTCCCTTTGAGAGCCACCAATAATTTCTCCTACTTTCGGAACTAAAACATCCATTGCCCTAACTGTCCTACCATCATCATTTAACCGCATATAAAAAGCTTTAATTTTTGCTGGGTAATCAGTCACAATCACAGGTTTTTTAAACAGCTCTTCACACAAATAACGTTCATGTTCTGATTGTAAATCTAAACCCCACTCTACCGGATACTCAAACTTCTTACCCTCCTTTTCCAACAAAGAAACTGCATCAGTATAAGTAATCCTTTCAAAACTATTATTAATAATCGTATCCGCAATTTCAAAAACTGTTTTATCAATCCGTTTATTGAAAAATTCCATATCCTCTGGGCAACTTTCTAAAACAGATTTAAAAATATATTTTAAAAATTCCTCTGCCAAATCCATATCCCCTTCCAAATCACAAAAAGCCATCTCTGGTTCAATCATCCAAAACTCAGCTAAATGTCGAGAAGTATTAGAATTTTCTGCTCTAAAAGTTGGGCCAAACGTATAAACATTGCTAAAAGCAGTTGCCATAATTTCCGCTTCTAACTGGCCACTAACTGTAAGAAAAGTGGACTTTCCAAAAAAGTCTTTACTAAAATCAATATCTTGTTTTTCTGTTAGGGGAACTTTCTTTAAATCTAAATTAGTAACAGTAAACATTTCTCCCGCACCTTCACAGTCACTAGCAGTAATAATAGGAGTATGAACCCACAAAAAACCTCGTTCTTGAAAAAATTGATGAATGGCATTAGCACAAGTATTTCTTACCCGAAAAACTGCTCCATAAGTATTAGTACGCCCTCGCAAATGTGCAATAGTGCGGAGAAACTCAAAAGAATGACGTTTTTTCTGCAAAGGATATGTTTCAGGATCAGCATCACCATAAACAGTGATGCTTTCTGCCTTTAGCTCAATTCTTTGC
>JAKQYG010000530.1 GCA_023356515.1 Trichodesmium sp. MAG_R04
TTTTCTTAATAAAGTTTATATTTTTGTTTACAAAATATAGAATATATGAATATAATTCCCGCAATTGACATATTAGGTGGACGTTGTGTAAGGTTGTATCAAGGAGATTATGAGCAAACAGAAATTTTTAATGATAACCCAGTTGATGTAGCAAAAAGGTGGGTAGACGAAGGAGCAACTAAGCTACACTTAGTGGACTTAGATGCTGCGAAAGCAGGTCAACCCGTCAATCAAAAAACTATTGAAGCTATAGTCAAAGCAGTACATATACCGGTACAAGTAGGCGGTGGGTTAAGAAATTATTCTACAGTTGCAAGTATGCTTGCTATTGGTGTACAACAGGCTATTTTGGGTACTGTTGCTATAGAGCAACCTCAGTTAGTTTCCGAGTTTTGCCAAGAGTTTCCTGGTCAAATTATTGTAGGTATTGACGCTAGAGATGGCAAGGTTGCCACTAAAGGTTGGTTAGAAACTTCAGAAGTCTTAGCAACTGACCTGGCACGTCAAATGGCCCAAATGAAAGTTGCAGCGATCATCTACACTGATATTCACCGGGATGGTACTCTCAAAGGACCTAATATAGAAGCGTTAAGGGAGTTAGCTACTGTGGTCAGTATTCCAGTAATGGCTTCTGGTGGTATTAGTTCAATTACTGATTTGTTAAGTTTACTAGCATTAGAAACTATAGGCGTTAGAGATGTGATTATTGGCCGTGCCTTATACACTGGAGATATTAGTCTTCCAGAAGCAAATCAAGCAGTAGGTCAAGGTCGTTGGCAGGATGTTCCTCCAAATTTGGGTTCTTCTACATTTGCCTGATGATCAAAAAATTAGCCAAATCTATTTGTAAAGCTGGTGATTTTTGCCACCCAAAAATGCTAAAGCATTTATATGTCAATACAATACTTTATATGATTAACTTAGCAAGCCATACCTACTTATCAAAAGTAGCCTTTTTGGATTATCTATCAAGGAATGAAGGTCAATATTTTGAGTTAAAGGAGGGTTTGACCTTCAACAAAAATTAGAAAAGTTAAGTTTTGGGGTAAAGACAGAGGTTGAGCTTAGAGAAAAATGGCCGTCATGGCCAATTTCGGGAGCAGGATAAGAAACGTAGACTAAGGGTACTGAACTAGGGTCATAATAGTAAGACTGACAATGAATTGTCCTGGTACTAAAAAAGGAGAAGCTTAAGAACAAATTTTTCGTTAAATCTAAATTATCTTTTCTAAGCCATAAATGAGTTTAGTTAAAGATTGGATTTTACGAATGGCCAACAAAACTCCAGGCATATAGCAAGACCTATCTGTTGTATCATGTCGTAAAGTATAAATTTGACCAGGACCGCCAAATATTACTTCTTGATGAGCAATTAAACCTGGTAAGCGTACACTATGGATACGAATTCCTTCCTCTGCTAAACAACCCCTGGCCCCTTCTATTTTCTCTGTTTCTTCTATATTAGATATATTGTAAGTTTTTCCTAGTTCAGATAACATCTGTGCAGTCTTAATTGCAGTGCCACTAGGAGCATCAGCTTTTTGATTGTGATGCAACTCAATAATCTCTACATGCTCGAAATGTTTGGAAGCAGCGATCGCTGCTTGTTGGAGCAAAACCATACCAATAGAGAAGTTAGGAATTATTAATACACCAATACTGGCTTTTTCCGCAAATTCAGCTAAATCTTGAATTTGCTCTTGACTTAGACCTGTAGTTCCAACCACAGGTCTAACTCCATAAGTAATGGCATAACGCACATTCTCATAAACGCTATCTGGGTGAGTAAAATCAACCATTACCGCAGGTTGTTTCTCTTGAGCTGCCATTAGTAACATACTCTGCAAATCATTAAGAATTGGCACTTCTAGAGGGCCACAACCAGCTAGTTCACCAATATCTTGACCGAGATACTCTGGCTGGCGCTCTATTGCACCAAACAAAGTCATGTCACTAGCATTTGCTACAGTTTTTACTACTTCACGACCCATCTTACCTGCAGCTCCACTGACAATGACGGGAGTGGAAGTTTGGCTGATCATAATCTTTATTAATACTTAAAAATGAATATTTGCATTGAACTACCCCTCGCTAATACGTTGAGGGTGTGATTTCTGAAGCTTTCTTGTCTATAGTTGCTTTATGCTTTTGCAATTCAGTAGAGCTATGGAACTCTACATCTATAAAGCAGGACTTACGCAGAACCGCCATATCTAGTAGGGGCAGTTCGCGAACCGCCCCTACAGGTGGTGTATAAATTGATATTTTGCGTAAGTCCTGATCAAATGAAGGAGAACTTAAGTCAAAATGACGTACCGCAAGTTATTTATCGTTGGTTGCCCACGTTCTGGTACAAGTTGGCTGCAGAGAATGATTGGTAGTCATTCTGATGTTTTACCAGTTCCAAATGAAAGTCATACCTATTCTATAATTTACAACAACTTTACCTATTTAAAAAATCAGAAGTTGAAAAAAAGATTTAGATCGTTAAATCATATAAAGTGGATATGGAGATGTTATGGTTTGAAGCCTTTATTGTTCGGCATTGAATCAGAAGATTTATGGCAAGGACTTTTAACCCACATTCCGCACTTCATATTGTATTACAAGAGGTTACAAGAGAATATCTATTTAATTAAGTAGAATTACTTATGGTCTTTAGTCACTTCAAGTGAGATCATAAAACTGATAATTC
>JAKQYG010000531.1 GCA_023356515.1 Trichodesmium sp. MAG_R04
TATAAGCATTTCCTAATGCTGCATAATGCCAACAAGATTTGGGATTAATTTCTATAGCTGTTTTATAACTAGAAATTGCTTCATCTAAGAATCCTTTTTCTTGGAAAACACTTGCTCATCTTCTATGGAATAAATGGTTATTTGCTTCTAACTCTATAGCACGACGGTAAACAATAATTGCTTCATCCCATTCTTGGAGTTTTACTAGCAGTTTCCCTAGGTCATCGAGCCATTTTATATTGTTTGGTTCAGTTTTTACTAAGTCTCGATAATAATTTAGAGCTTGGTCTTGCTGTTCTAATTTTGATATATTTTCTTCTAATTTCTGATCAAACCAAGTTAAATTAGGATTAATTTTTATTACCTGTATACACCTAGTAATAGCTTCATTTAACTTTCCTGTTTGTAGTTTGATTTCGACTAATTTTCGGCGAACTTCCCAAATATCGGATTTGAGTTCTATCGCTTTTTGATAAAATTTGTCTGCCTCATTTAATTCTCCTTTTTGAAACAGAATATCTCCTAATTTTTTGTAAGACCAAGGAAAATTTTTGTTGATTTCTATACTAAGGCGAAAACTACTAATTGCTGTATCTAACTCTCCTATTTCCTGAAATACTTTTCCTAGTTTATGATGAACTGCCCATAAGTCAGCTTTAAGTTCAATAGCTTTTTGATAATAATTTATTGCCTCATTGAAATCTTTTGTTTTCAGTGAAATATCTCCTAAATTTTGATAAGCATCTACCAAAAATGGATTGAAATTTATGGCTTTTTGGAAATAGGCGATCGCCTCTTCTATCTCACCATTTTCTAAGAGCTTTTTTCCCTGTTTTAAATATTTTGAAGCTTGAGGATAATGTGCTTCTAAACTCAATGCTTGTTCCTGACAATCTCTAGCTAATTCTACTTTGTCTAGTTCCTGCCAAATTTTCCCTAAATTACGGTAAAAACCAGGAATATTTGGTTTTATCCCAATAGCTTCCCGGTAACATTCAATTGCTAAATGCCATTGTTTTTGTTGTGCATATATACTCCCCAAGTTAGCATGAGCTTCCGCCAAATTTGGTTGTTGATTTATAGCTTTTATATACCATTCTTTTGCTTTATCTATCTCACCAATTCTTTGCCAAATATTTCCTAATGTTTTACAGGTAGAAGGAAAATTAGGCTCAATTTCTAAGACTTGGTGACAAGCTGTTGTTGCTGCTTCCAGTTTTCCTTGAACTAAATATATTTCTGCCTTTTGATTTAAGTGAATTGCTGAGATTGTTTGATCCATTATTTTATTAATGTTTTACTTTTTAGATCAACTAATTTGGCCCATATTATTTTTTTTATCTTCTATACTCCCGTAGTTTGATAAATATTCATAATCTTTAAGTTTATTATTAAGCTAATAATTAAGGTAAGATAATGAATAATTATAGCATAAGCTTAAAAGTTCAAGAAGAAGGAAGATGATAAATTCGGAATTTAAAACTATATTAATTCAAAGTATAGCCAATATAAAACTAAGTCGAGACTTAGAGGGCAAACTCCGAAAAACTAAAAATGTAAGTATTCAGCTCTTAGTATTAATATTAAAGTTAAGGGATGACAAATAGAGAATTTTAAAAGATTTGTAGTCAAATTATTTTTGCTTAATCTGTGAATAATAATTTATCTGGCAAATAAAGGAACTACCAAGATTAGCTAATGAGCAAAAAATAAGGTTTTAAGCTTGCCACTTTCAGGGAAAAAATATTCACCATAGGTATTTTTCCTAATGCTTCAGTAGTCCGTACTGATAACTTTTTCCCTAGGCGAAATCAAAAGTGAAGCTCCGACCTAGGATATTAACTAATCACTGAAATTACCTTTTTATTTATAACTTTTAATTTTCCTTGGAGACTCATTCCTCCTCTCAAGAAAATTAGCTAATAACTAATTATTGATAGCTGATAGCTAAAGGCTTGCATATAAATAACCATAATCTCACAAACTTTTATGACTCCAAAAGTAAGCATAATTATTCCTGTCTATAACTGTGAACTCTACATTACTCAAGCGATTGAAAGTGTCTTAAATCAAACTTATACTGACTATGAAATTATAGTTATAGATGACGGTTCCACAGATAATACCCATCAGGTATTACAGCCATACATGAACAAAATTCGTTATTTTTATCAAGAGAATAAAGGATTATCTGCTACTCGTAACCAAGGGATAAAAATGGCAAAAGGAGAATTAATTGCTCTCCTGGATGCTGATGATTTATTTGTCTGTTATAAACTTCAAGAACAAGTAGCTATTTTTGATGCTCAACCAAACATAGGTTTAGTGCAAAGTGGGTGGCGAGTTGTGAATGAAAAAGGAGAAAAAATTCAAGATGTTGAACCTTGGCATAAGTCTCCAGAATTAGACTTAGTAAGTTGGTTAAAATGGAAAGCTACTAATCCTAGTGCTATGATGTTTCGGAAAGAATGGTTGGAAAGAGTAAATGGGTTTAATGAAAATTTACGCAGACTAGAAGATTTTGATATTGTAATTCGATTAGCTTTAGCAAGTTGTCAAGCTACTTGGTTTCCCAAAGTTGCTGTCTGTTATCGTCAACATAGGGGTAATATGACTCGGAATTTACTTGCTCAAATAGAAGTAGAAGAAAAAATTTTAGATGAACTTTTTT
>JAKQYG010000532.1 GCA_023356515.1 Trichodesmium sp. MAG_R04
TACCTCGAATAGGATGGATGAAAACTTATGAAGTTTTCGACCGTGACAGTCTGTGGACTGGATAACGCCGACGTTGCCAGAAGGAAGCAGGAATAGAACAGATAATCATAGATTTCTATAGATTATCGTAGGTTTCTAAAAACGGCTGAAATATCTACTTTCTCTATAAATTCCTTTTTTCTCCGTAGGGACGTTGCATGCAACGTCCCTACTTTTTGAAACAGACTTTTTCAGCAAGCTCTAATGCCAATTATATAGACAGGACTTACGCAAAATATGAAAATATGCACCATCTGTAGGGGTTAACGGCGGTTCAACCCCCACTAGATATAGCACTCCTGTGTAAGTCCTAATAACCCACATTCTACACTTCTTAACATTAAGTTGATAAGTTTTATTAATCTATCGCCCCGAATGCTATCCCTGAAAGCCTTATAGCTATGGGCATCGATTTTCACTGTTATAAATAATTGTAACTAATTTTCTCATAAAAAATTAGTTATTAATAAATTTTATTAATATTGAGTTCTAGAATGAAGGTTTTTACTATAAGTCTCTTGGAAAATGTAAATATACATAAAGATATATGAAGATCTGCGGAATGTCGGTAATAATATTAAAGTAGTTAAGAGTCAAGAATTGGAGGGAGTTGTAGTTTTTAAATAATTGATCCATTTGGTATAAAATGTGAAATTTATGAATATCAAAATTAAGTCGTTAAAAATACATTTTTATGGGGCTAAAAACCTAGACTCCATAACTCAATTGAGTAATTTCTCCAAGGAAGGGCGCTTAGGTATTAAGGCTGTTGCTCAAGTTTTACCCTTTCGAACTAATAATTATGTAGTAGAACAATTAATTAATTGGAATAATATTCCTGACGATCCAATTTTTCGGTTGACTTTCCCTCATCCAGAAATGTTGAATTCAAAAGACTATAACCATATTGTTCGTCTTCTAACAGAAAATGCTCATAAAGCTGTTTTAAAAGAGGCAGCTGACAAAATTCGTCAGCAACTGAATCCTAATCCCGCAGGACAAAAACAGTACAATGTTCCCACCCTTAATGGCAAACCTATCCCAGGAATTCAGCATAAATATCGAGAAACAGTCTTAATTTTTCCTACTGCGGGGCAAACTTGCCATGCTTACTGTACTTTCTGCTTTCGCTGGCCTCAATTTGTGGGGCTTGAAGACTTAAAATTTGCCACCCGTGAATCAGGAATATTTCAACAATACCTGGAGCAACATCAGGAAGTCAGGGATATCTTGCTGACAGGTGGCGACCCAATGACCATGAAAGCAAGACAACTAAGTCTTTATATTGAACCTTTACTGGAAGCAAAATTCGATCACATCCAAACAATTCGGATCGGAACAAAATCTATTTCTTTCTGGCCTTATCGTTATGTCACTGATGAAGATGCTGATAATACCTTGCGCTTGTTTGAAAAAATAGTCCAACGGGGCAAACATTTAGCAATAATGGCTCATTATGAACATTGGCAAGAATTAAATACTTTAGTTGCTCAAGAAGCAATTCGACGGATTCGCTCTACAGGGGCAGAAATTAGGACTCAAGCGCCGATGGTACGTCATATCAATGATTCCGCAGAGACTTGGGCTAAAATGTGGCAAATGCAGGTGAGTTTGGGCTGTATTCCTTACTATATGTTTGTGGAAAGACAAACAGGTGCAAAAGACTATTTTGAAATTCCTTTGGTGCAGGTTTTGGAAATTTACCGAGAGGCGATACAACAAGTTTCTGGTTTGGCAAGAACTGTAAGAGGTCCAATCATGTCAGCTTTGCCTGGAAAAGTATCTATTGATGGTGTTGCTGAAATTTCTGGGGAAAAGGTTTTTGTATTGTCGTTTTTGCAAGGTCGCGAACCTGACTGGTACAAGCGACCATTTTTTGCTAGTTTTAATCCAGATGCTACTTGGTTAAACGACCTCAAACCTGCTTTTGGGGGCGATAAATTTTTCTACGAGAGTCAGCTTGAGGACATTTTGACTAGACAAAATTTTTCTAATGGTTTATAACCGTTTTTCAAAACTAGGATTAGGTCTTCTTTTTTCGTATAAGTCTCTTTGAAAATGTATAGTTATTCCGAATAAGAATGGGATACTTTTTCAGCTAAAACCCTTTCACAGCAATAAAATCTTGTCTCAATCTAAATCAAAATGACTATAAATATACATCAAAGATATATGAACAGAACTTATATAATATCTGGTAGCATCGTTATGTGTATAAAATTACAGCACTTTTTAGGATGGTGAGGTACAGTTGAGGACTAATCTATCTCGCCTATCTAATAAAGGGATAAAACTTGGTTCATAAAAAAGTAGCAAAATGCTTAACAACTGAGTATCGCGTTACCTTTATCTCTACTTTTGAGTCATCCCAAATGGTTGCCAAATCAGGAAAGCTGTATTGTATAGCAATCCTAAATGATCAGGACTTATGCAAACTGGTAGATAATAAGTTATCTGTGAGGGGCCAATTCCATTTGCTGCTGCTAGATATGGCTGTTGTGAGTAAGTCCTGATGTATCCGCTCAGTAAATAGGGGTAAGAAGAGAAAAAGTACAGGTAGTGTTGTAGAATAAGACTCATGACGCAAAAACTATCATCAGAGAAATTAATGGCTACATTACTGCAATCAATT
>JAKQYG010000533.1 GCA_023356515.1 Trichodesmium sp. MAG_R04
CGGTTCATTAAAGCCTGTTAAATAAAAAAAGTCGCTATCTTGACGATAGGCATATTCTACATCATTGTGCATGACAGCCATCGGCGCACTTCTGAAAATAGCCGTACCATCGCCAATTTTTTCCATTAATTTTTCCCGTCGTTGCTTATATTCTGAGTAAGTTGTCATTATTGATTAAGCTAAGTTGATATAATTTAGGGCTTACTAATTAAATATAAAAGTATTAATACAGAAAGGTCTTAGGACTCGTGTCAAAATAACCTGAACAGTTTTTTTGACGAAAGATAGATTTGACAATTCATTTGAGATTAAATTTGTACAACTTATTTTTACATGGCTCCTTAGTCTTTTTTTTCGAAAAAAATACTTAGTTTTTGCTCCTTCAAGCTGAAAAAGTTAGTATTTTGAGCGCTCCCATACCAGAAAAATCAAGGGACAAATATGTCCGACTACCTCCTCTATGCATTGCGTATTCTTAATGTAGGGACGTTGCATGCAACGTCCCTACTACTTATTATAAAGGCTGTAGCCTTGTCTAGATAGGAAAAATATCAGCTTTTAGGATAGCTTAAGAGGATTTTGACTCCTCCTAAACTATCTAGCACAATAGTTTTAACCCTTAATTATAAAAGCTGATAGCTAGTCAAAGGAACTGAACTACAAAACTGGAACATAACTTTCTTTTTCTGGAACATTAGTGTACTCAGCCACAATTTGCCGGAATTCGTCACCATCAATAGTCTCTTTTTCAATTAACAAATCAACTAAACGATCTATAACAACCCGGTGATCCCGCATCATATGACAAGCGTCTTCATAGCAATGTTCTACAATAGTACGAACTTGAGCATCAATACGAGAAGCAATTTCGTCAGAATATTCTGAACGAGTCATTAAGTCCCGACCCAAAAATACCTCACTTTGTTGAGTTTCCAGAGACATTGGACCTAAATCAGACATACCGTAACGAGTCACCATTTGACGTGCCATCCCGGTAACTTGTTGGAGGTCATTACTAGCACCAGTTGTCACCTCAGAATCCCCAAAAATAACTTTCTCAGCAGCGCGACCACCAAGGGCACCAGTAATACGAGCCAAAATTTGTGACCTGGAGATTAAACCTTGCTCTTCACTAGGCATAAACCAGGTGAGACCACGAGCTTGACCGCGAGGTACCAAAGTCACTTTTTGTACAGAGTCATGTTCTTTGAGTAGAGTACCAACAATAGCATGACCAACTTCGTGATAAGCAATAAGTCGCTTGCTCTTACCATCCATGAGCGGAGTACCTTCCATCCCTGCAACTACTCGGTCTACAGCATCGTTAATTTCTAGCATGGTAATTGCTTCTTTGCGACGACGAGCAGTCAGAATAGCAGCTTCATTCAATAAATTGGCTAAATCTGCACCTGTAAAACCAGGAGTCCGACGAGAGATCGCCTCCAGAGATATTTCATTACTTAGCTTCTTATTACGAGCGTGAACATTGAGAATTGATAAACGACCCTTAATATCAGGAGCATCAACAGTAACCTGGCGGTCAAATCTACCAGGGCGTAATAATGCAGAGTCTAAAACATCAGGGCGGTTAGTTGCAGCAATAATGATAATTCCACTGTTGCCCTCAAAACCATCCATTTCAGTTAGTAGTTGGTTAAGAGTTTGTTCTCGTTCATCATTACCCCCACCAATACCGGCACCCCGTTGTCTACCAACCGCATCAATTTCATCAATAAAGATAATACAAGGGGCATTTTCCTTGGCTTTTTTGAAAAGGTCCCGTACACGGGAAGCACCCACACCAACAAACATTTCCACAAATTCCGAACCAGAAATACTGAAGAAGGGCACACCAGCTTCACCAGCGATGGCCTTGGCCAACAAAGTTTTGCCAGTTCCCGGAGGACCAACCAATAGCACACCTTTGGGAATACGCGCTCCTATAGCAGTAAATCTTTCTGGTTTTTTCAAGAAAGTCACAACCTCTTGTAGTTCTTCTTTGGCCTCATCAACCCCAGCCACATCATCAAACAGAACACCTGTTTTAGCCTCCATGGAGAAGCGAGCTTTTGACTTGCCAAAGTTCATTGCTTGTCCAGGACCACCAGGAACATTGCTAGAGCGACGGAATAGGAAGAACAGACCCACAATCAATAAAATTGGGAAAATCAAATTTCCTAATAAACCCCATACTGCTCCTTCATTCCGTGGAGGGTGGCTATCAAAGTTAATATTTGCTTCTCGCAAACGGGAAATTAGGTATGGGGAATTAACAGGTAAATCTACCCGTAATCTTTGGACTCGATTATTCAATTCTGGATCGACTGCTTCTACAATAGCTGTACGACCATTATCATAGAGGTCTACACTGGTGACTCGATCAGTTTTTAAATAATCTAAAAATCGACCATAGCTCATGCGGGTACTTGCAGTGTTACTACCCATATTCATTTGTGTCTGGGCAAATGTTCCTTGCCACAGAAAAAAACCAATGACCAAAGCTGGTATAGTCCACAGTACAATTGTTCTCCAAGAAATTTTCATCAAAAAAAGGCCTTTTTTAGTAAAATTGCATAAAAGCATACAGCCCCCATCTGGAAAAAAGAACATTGGGTAGATGGATCAAGTAGTTGGGTAAGTATTGGAGCTTGTGAAATGGAAAGTGAGAA
>JAKQYG010000534.1 GCA_023356515.1 Trichodesmium sp. MAG_R04
CTAAATTAATTAGTTAATTGTTTTTATAACAAGAAATATAGTAAGTAGTGTTCTTCAACTTTCAAACTATTGAGTTTTCTAGGTTCGGGCGTCGGCTTAAGGTTTTTGTGTCTCTCACCTGTGCATTTACTAACCTAGCAACTCTATCTTGATATGTCAACCCCTTTTCTCAATTTTTTTACAAAAATAGGTTTTTGAGTTTCTCATAAAAATATTGAAAACTATATATGCAAAGCTTTTGATGATTCCAAGAATTATAAAAAAATGCAGCAACCAAAATTATTTAATTCAAGATATCTATTTTTCATTTGAACTTTTGGATGTAGATTTTATGTATTACATTTAGTATGCCAAAAAGTAGTATAAAAGGATAAGTTCTTTAAACTCAAGACCGATATTCCGCATATCTTCATATATCCTCATGTAGATTTACATCTTCTAAAGAAGAGACTTATACGAATAATCTTTAGTACTAGAACTCAATATTAATAAAATTTATTAATAACGAATTTTTTACGAGAAAATTCGTTACAATTCTTTATAACAGTGAGAATCAATGTACATAGCTATAAGGCTATCAGGAACAGTATTCGGGGCGATTGATTAATAAAACTTATCAATTTAATGTTAAGAAGTCCGGAATGTGGGTCAAAAGCAAAGGTAAGGGGAAAATCATAGTGTTCCATAAGAGTCAACGATCTACTTAACATCTGCGACAAAAGCAAAAACCCTGAATTATTGCAAATCCTACTGAGAAATTGAAGCGGATGATTGTACCCTAAAAAAATTGGGTTTATTCTACACTCTGGCGCAGAAAAAGTAGGTGCAGTAATTGAATCTTTAGTGAGTTCTCAAACCATGAAATAAGTCTCTAAATTTGTCAAAAGTTCTCTAAGAAAAAAACTGTCAAGACATATGATGGCCAATGGAAATCTGGACAAAAATCTTAATAATACAGCTGCATCTCAATTAGGTATCACAAACTATACAAAACAACAAATAGAAATGTCTGAAAATATTGCTCCAAACATACAACCTGATCAATCTTCTTTTGTGCAAAAATTAATTGCAGGAAGTAGTCTAACTTCTTTATTTTTACTATTAGGCGTATTTTTAACCAATAAGTCCATATTTGTTAATCAACAGGTAGTGAAAAAAGGCCATTTACTTACTATCAACACTAAAGAATACACCTCATCAAAAGTAACTTTACCAGAATTTCCTATAGCATCTACTACTAAAGGTAAATTTGCGGTGAAAACTTCTATTAATGAAGAAGATAGTCAAAATCCTGAAGAAAATAAGCTCTTAGTTAATCAATTAATATTATCTGAAGCTATAACCATACTTAATTCAGTTTCAGCCTCTAGTTTTAGTCAGGCAATTATCAAAGCTTCTGAAATTTCTCAAAGCGATCCACTCTACCCTGAGGCAAAAAATCAAATAGAAAGCTGGAGTTTGACTATTCTTGATATAGCCAGTGGACGAGCATTAAGAGGAAATTATGATAGTGCAATTGCTGCGGCTAAATTAGTACCTCGAAATGTCAGACTAATTTATCAAGAGGCACAGTTGGCTATCGCAGAATGGGAACTACAAATAGCTAAACAAAAAAAGGCTAATGAAAAGCTTAATGAAGCATTACTGAAATTTGCTCAGGAACAGATTCAAGTTGGACAAGCTTCTTCTTACATAAAAGCAATTAACGAAGCTCGTAAAGTTATCTCTGGTGAGCCTAAATATGAAGAAGCTCAAAAGTTGATTGTTCAGTGGAGCAATACTATTTTTAGTATTGCTAAAGTACGAGCTAAGAATAAAAATTTGAGTGACGCTATTTTGGCTGGTGAGTTAGTTCCTCATGGAACACCAGCTTATGAATCTTCTCAAAAAGCACTGAGAGATTGGAAAAGCCAAAAACAGACAAAGGAAAGAAAGTGAACAAATTTGACATCCTCCCCGGCCTAAAGGCACTGGGTTTCCTACCGAGCCGTAGCTCCTTGGCGGGTTGAGGTTTCTCAGGCTGCTGCTACTTTGGCAGTAGTCTTATACTTTCCGACCCGTCCGTTTTTTGTCTCGGTAAGCCCACCCGCGACTAATATATTTCTTGTGAACCAAGAGCCGATGTAACATAACCTGTGAAAAAAGTCAACTAAAAAGTTGCCTGCTTATGGGCGAGGCTTTAAACGCAATTTTTCGGTAAGAGTAGAGAGTAGGACTATTAGGAATTTAAGATATGTTCGTTCAAGGAAATCCCTGATATTTGCTAACTGTGGTTACGGAGAAAAGAATTTTCACTAGCTTCCAAGTATAGCTAGACTTTTGAGAAATGGTATTAGAAGTATAAATACGATAACCCCTAATTATATAAGGGATTGGGTGATGAAACAAGCCTGCTTTTAGACCCAGATCTAGTATGACTACTAATTGTTATCAGATAACTGAAAGAGGCTAAAACTAACTCCAAATAAAATAATCATCTCCTTTATATCTAGTCTTAACCTCTTTATATGAAACTCATTAAAATTATGATTAATAGAGCTGTTGGGAAATAACTTAGGTTAGCGAAAAATGAAAACTCAAACTAATTAATTTTGGTTAATGATTTTATTATTTATGCTACCATCAGGTACAAGTTCCATAGTCCAGTTG
>JAKQYG010000535.1 GCA_023356515.1 Trichodesmium sp. MAG_R04
TGGTATGATACCTGGTGAAGGGATGGCATTTTTGTTTAATGGTCAGCCATATCAACCAGAAAGAATTGATACTCAAGTTCAGCTAAATACCGTTGAAGACTGGGAATTAATTAATACAGGGATAATGGATCACCCCTTTCATGTTCATAGCAATTCTTTTCAAGTTTTGAGTCGGAATGGCAAACCAGAACCCTATCGCGCTTGGAAAGATGTGGTATTGGTCAGACAGGGAGAAAAAGTTTTAATTCGAATGCCATTACAAGATTTTGCGGGAAAAACTGTTTACCATTGTCATATTCTTGACCATGAAGATTTGGGAATGATAGGAAATTTGGAAATTAAAGCAAGACTTTCCATTTAACTGGAAGATTTTTACTTGTAATCAAACACTATAGATTATTTGAGGTAATAGTTATGAAAAAAGTTTGGATAAAATCTCTAATTGCAGTTGCAGTTGCTGGAGTTTTAGGGTCAACATATTGGTATTTTGTCGTTTTACTAGAAAATCCTACCTTTGGTACAAAAACTCAGCCTGTTGCCAAATCTAGTTTATCTACCACAGACTTGGCACCATCAGCACTTAATATTACTGTTTACCGTACTCCTACTTGTGGATGTTGTAAGGGTTGGGTAGAACATCTCAAGCAAAATGACTTTCAAATAACTGATATTGTCAAACCTGAGTCAGAAATTAAAACTGTTCGCCAGAAATATAATTTACCCTCAGATCTAACATCCTGTCACACCAGTGAAATTAATGGTTATCTTGTAGAGGGTCATGTTCTGGCGGCAGATGTTAAAGGTTTAATCACCCAGAAACCGGATATTGCTGGAATTAGCGTTCCCGGAATGCCCATTGGTACTCCTGGTATGGAAATTGGCGATCAGAAACAATCTTTTGATGTGTTGACCTTTGAAAAAGATGGTCAGACTAGAGTTTTTAATTCCTATAAATTCTAGAATAGGGAATAGGGAGAAGTATACGTGTAACTCCTTTTCTATGACTTTCAATAAAACAAACAAGAAAAAATATGAATCTTTATTAGGCATTTCAAACCAAATTTTCTCTAAAGCTTCTATTGATGCTCTTCCAAACCTTCCTTCTCCATCAACAAAAATAAGCAAAATTAGTTCACGACCAGTTCAAAGGAAGGTGGTGGGACTTAGAAACCCAGTTTCTGCTAGAAGGGTTTCTTCTTTCGTTCCACTTTTTTTATTGTTTTGATATGCCTAGGAAACTCCCATAGGAATTATTAAGCCACAATAAATCTAGCTTATTATTAGTTAATTATTAGCCTTGTCCTACGAGCGATCGCTACACTATCATCATCGGAAGAGGTCACAAAGAAGTAGTTGTAAATTCTTTGATAACTAGAAGAGTATCCCCCTCACCAACAGTAAGACGAGGTAATTCTAATTTCTACTTCAGAAGACTTTACTAGTTCTATTTCTAGAACCTTAAGAAAAATATTTCTTGGTATATTATTTTTAGCTGTGAAAACAACTCTGGAATAATTTTTTCCTTTGGTTTTTTCTTTACAGTAATCTTAATAACTGCTAGACTAAGCTTTTAATACATCATATATATTTGATGATTTTCCAATAACCATTAGGTACAATAGAAATTAATCAGCATTATTATCCAAATCTACAGTATCTGGGGCAAGGGGCTATCTCAAACGTTCACCAAAGAGATACCCTATCCAGTCATGTAGTCATCAAATGTTAGTTAACAAAGGTTATTTATCTTATGTCTATCAGATCACAGACTTTGCAAAAGCTCCTCCGGGAGAATATCCCAGGCAGAAACCCCCTTAGTGTTGACCCCGAAAAGGCCCGAGAACTAGCGGCAGACTTGTTGACTCGAGTTGAGCCTATCCCAGGTGCAGAGCGTAATGATAACTGTTACCATTACACTCGTTTCAAAGGGGATTCAAGCGCAGACCAGCCCCCCACAAACGCTATCTGTTGTTGTGTTCTGCTCGAAGAATCAGGCGAACGCTGGTATCGAGACAAAACCCATTTACATTTGCTCAGGAGTCCGGAGCAACAGCTCTGGGTAGACTTAGGCCGTGAGCGATCGCCTAACCCCATTTCAGACATTGGTGAAGTAGTCGCCCTGATCCAAGCATTTTTGCAGCGGGTTGAGCAGCAAAAAGCCCATACTGCCAAGCGCAAAAAACAGAAGGAATTGAAAATACAAGCTATTTTGGCTCAGGTACGTAAAATTGCCAAGGAAGATGGATTTGACTTTGCCACAGAAGTCGATACTATTAAGCTAAAGCTGATTATTCCTATGTCTGACCAAGACAACTTGGCTATTTTGATTCCCTTCAACCGGTTCAAGGAAGTGCTACCTAACTTGCGCACTGCAATTCAGGCTCTCCGTGAGACTTATAACAGTGGCGTTCGCTTTAAAACTAATATTAAGGGGGACTATCGCCGTTATGAGTGGATTCGTCATCAAGATTTGTAGTTAAGTACAGAAGAATGTAAGATTTTGCTTGTGCGAAATATACATAGGAGCTAATTGCTAGTATTAATATCCCTGGCAATTTCTGGCAAGATTGGAGAAAATGACGGGAACTTTTGAAAATTTTAATAAAGTAGTTTATAGTGAGCCGACCGGAGGTAATGTTTTTT
>JAKQYG010000536.1 GCA_023356515.1 Trichodesmium sp. MAG_R04
AATGTCTTTGTTGCGGTTTGATGGAAATGCCATGCCACTTTTGCGGTTGAGGCAGTTCAAATTCTAGCCACTCTGGATATTGAGGCGGACTTTGACTGTGCCAAATCATTACATCTCCCCAGAATAAGTTTTGGGCTCTGTACATTTCTTCTAGGGTTGATGAGGCGTGGCAGGTTATTTGTTTTAGCGATCGCCTCAACTCAAGTTTTGCCAGCTTTTTTTGTGGTAGAAGAGAGTCAGGTTTAAGTTCAACCGCAGTTTTGTAGTGAGCGATCGCTTCATCCAGGGAACCTTTTTTTTCTAAAGCATCTCCTAAGCTCAGATGGGATGTAGCTGACCTTGGCTTGATTTTCAGAGCAGAATTGTACGCATTTATTGCTTCCTCCGTATCTCCTAATTTTAGTAAGACATTGCCTATTTTATGGTAAGACCAGGAAAAATTTTGGTTTTGGTTAATAACCTGGCGGTAGGAGGCGATCGCCTCTATTAATTGACCATTGAGTCTTGACCTATTTCCTTGTTGAAATTTACTTTCTTTTACAGATAGGGTTTTGGTTTCTACTGTAACTTTATTTGATTTTGCTCTCAGCATAGAAACATTATAGCCATTTTCTTCAAACTTATCTAGCAATTCAGTTGAAAGCATTATATGAGCTAAATCTTGTTTCCAAATTTCCCAAGAATTGTAGATTGCCTGTGGATCCTGAGTAGTATTTCCTTGCTTTCTATGTTTATTTATAGCTCCAGCTTCAATCATACTTTTTAACTTTTGTTCGTCATATTTCAACCCTGTCAAATACCAACATATTTCCTGAAGTAAATTAACATCTACTGTAAATCTCTCCATTTTTATATGTTGGTATTCAGAGTGCATTAAATCATTTATTTGATAACTGACACTCAAACAGCTAACTACAAAAGCTATAAATTCTTCGTCTTCTATTTTATCTGTTAAAGCAATTTCTGGGTGTTTAACTAAAGCTTCTTCATACATTTTTTTGTAGAGTGTGTATGTTCTCAAATAATTTTGGTTGGCTGTCTTAACCATCCCAGAATGAGAACTTATGTAGCCAACTGGGTGTCTAATCGAGTTTAATATTTTAAGTTGTGGTAAACTATCCCCTTTGCTACCCATTAAATTATTTAAGACGTATGTATGAACTCCACCATAAACCTTAGCTTCAGGCATAACAGTATGATAAACTTCATAAATTTCCTGTAATTTTTTTTGCTTATACAAACTTTGAAGCTCAGTACCCATCGTTAAAGCTTCAATATCTCCTATCGTCTTTTCTCTGTGGAAATTTCCTTTAATAACTGAAGACAATGGATAATGACCGTGAGCAACAAACACTTTACTATTTGAAGCTAAAACAAAACTTAGCCATCTAGTTGCCGTAAGTCCTTGAGAAGTTACTAAAAAATATTGACAAGATGATTTTATTAAACTTTTATTATGTTTTTTATGTAAACTATATTCTGTGACGGCAGTTTTTTCTGATTCTTCAGAAATACGCTGCTTTAGCAGCAATCTTGAAGACTCCACAATAACCCCAGGCAAGTTTGAATAATTGGCTGTAGAAAAATCAATACATCCTAAAGTTTGTGAGATACCATAATATTTATTTTTGTAAGCGACAATGTTATAGAACTTAAATCCCTCTTCTATTAGCAAAGGCTCTAGATATTCCCCTTTCATAATAAAAGGCATATCTCTTAGTTTTGCTTCCATATCACTTGTACTTTTACCCGGAGAGTCTAAACTAAAAATAAATTCGTCTGGTTCTAGCCCTAGAGATTTTAAGTAAGGGGTTTCCTTTTCCAGCCAGTCAGACCCATATACATCTTGCCATTCCCCAGGTTTACCTCGTCTGATATGACTTTCCGTCTTATATCCCTCTCTTCTATTATTTGCCAAACTATGACCTATTCTTTTTTCAATATTTTTCATATTTTCTGGCTTAGTTAGTTGAACCGCTTTTTCAAATTCTTCCCAATAAGGTTCTATATTATGACCTAAGTATTCAAGAATTTGGTGTAAAGTAACAGTTGTATCGTCAAACAACCTTTCATATTGGATAAAACAAACGTTATCGGGAAAAAAATGTTTTCCTATTCTAAATGACCAATATAGCTTTGTATACATCAATAGAAACTTTTCATAAAATTTTGACTCGTCTTGTAGCAATGTTACCAAAACTTTGTCATCACGAGTTATGGCAGAATTTCTTAGCTGTTTTCTGATTGAAATAACTTGATCAAGTGGATTTCTGTATATAAAAACAATTCTGGCGTCTTTATTGATTAGTGGACAGATTGACTTTATGTGCTGTTGAACAATAGGTTTAATTGGATCGTAGTAGGATTCGTAGGGAAGTTTTTCGTACTGAAAATAAATGCTATGAGGGCAAGTGATGTCAACCCCTGGAAAATATGTATGTCCTACTATAATGGAGTTTATGCCGTCGATACCATCCATCTCCACAAACGGTTTACCACTAGAATCCAAAATCTCATCTGGAACGTAACCAAATTTTAAAATCGCATTGTAGTAATGAAGAAAATACTGAATAAAATTAGTACCCGATCTTGG
Source organism: Trichodesmium sp. MAG_R04 (assembly GCA_023356515.1). Lineage (GTDB taxonomy): Bacteria > Cyanobacteriota > Cyanobacteriia > Cyanobacteriales > Microcoleaceae > Trichodesmium. The sequence goes on from JAKQYG010000536.1 coordinate 2,594, forward strand.
TACAGTAGCAATCAGTTTAACTGCAGTCATCTTTTCACCTC
>JAKQYG010000537.1 GCA_023356515.1 Trichodesmium sp. MAG_R04
TTCTGAAAAATTTAACTTTCAGTTCAGACCACAAAAGTCAATACCATTTATCTACCCATAATAAATTAAGATGCTCAAAGCAATTTTGTTTGACCTCGATGGCACCCTCGCAAATACAGATCCCTTGCATTACCAGGCCTGGAAAGAAATTTTAAATAACCACGGAATAGAAATTAACCATAACTCTTACAAACAATATATTAGTGGTAAAACTAATCCAGCAATTATTCAAGATTTACTACCACAACTATCAAAGACAGAAGCAGAAGAACTAGCAAATTATAAAGAAGCTAAATTTAGAAAAATGGCAATAAACTTACAACCATTAACAGGATTATTAGACTTTATTAAATGGGCTAAAAACCAAAAACTCCAGAAAGCAGTTGTGACAAATGCACCTCCAGAAAATACTAAATTTATGCTAGAAATTTTGCAACTAAAAGATACTTTTCCATTAGTAATATTAGGTGGAGAAATGACTGTAGGCAAACCCGATCCAGCACCTTATAAATTATGTTTAGAAAAATTAGAAATTTCGCCGAAAGAAGCAATTGTTTTTGAAGATTCCCGTTCTGGAATTAAGTCAGCGGTAGGAGCAGGAATTTATACAATAGGAGTTGCTTCTACCCATGAACCTGAATCTTTATTGGAGGTAGGAGCGAGTATTGTAATTAATGATTTTAGTGATCATAAACTACAGCAAATTCTAGATAGTTGGAATATTTCTAGTATGTAGACAAAAAAGTTAAAAGTCAAAAGTAAGATTTTATGGGGGGTGAAAAAGAAAATTCCAGTTTTCAAGCCTCCAACTTCTGAGACTTCCTAATAGCTAGATATCTTGTTTTGATCATTATTATTAGGTTCTGAAATTTGAAATATTTAGGCGTACCTCATAACAACAGCAAGCGCTGTAAGTTTAAATTTTATAATTAACTTGTAAAATATTATAACTTAAAAGTTTCAATTTTTATCAAAAAAATCTCACTGCTAAATAGGATTTGCTGAAAAAGTCTTTTTAGGGAGAGGACCCAGCCTTACAAATGCATGTTTTTTAACCTGAAAGAAAACCTTACCCTTGCTACAATTACTGAAAATCTTTGAAATACTAACTTATGACTCTCATGACTTTTTTTAAGAATTTTTTGTCTACTTCTTTCCTTCTCCCCCTGAGCTTGCTTGTCACTGCTATTCCCCTCCAAGCTCAACGCCTACCTCTATCGGAAAACCTGACTTCTCTCCTCTCCCCTGAAGGCCAAACCCTCCTCCAAAATAGCAAAGCTCAAGCAGACTACATTCCTCTGATGAGTCAGTTCGTTACCCAAATAAATGGAGCATTTTGTGGTGTAGCGAGTGCAGTTATGGTACTTAACGCTCTAGAAATTCCTGCCACTGTTCCCTCTCCCTGGGCACAACGTTATTTCACCCAGGACAATATTTTTAATGAGAAAACTGAGGAAGTTATCCCCCGTAGTGTTATTACTAGACAGGGAATGACCCTGGCACAACTGTCTGACCTCATTGCTACCTATACCGTTGAAGTAAAAACTTTCTATGGTAGCGATATTAATTTGGATCAGTTTCGACAGATCATTCGCGAGAATTTGGCCAATGATAACAACTTTGTGCTAATTAACTATCTGCGCCGGGCCATCGGACAAAAACGAGGGGGCCACATTTCCCCCATTGCTGCTTATAATGAGGAAAGTGACCAGTTCTTAATTCTAGATGTATCTCGCTACAAGTACCCTCCAGTTTGGGTCGATACAGAAACTCTCTGGGCATCAACGAATACCATCGATCAGGTATCTCAAAAAACACGGGGTATTGTTTTAATTTCTCCCCCTTCCCTACTCTAAGAAATAAACTTTAACATATTAGTTCTTGTATCTTTTTAAAGTTAGTCCAAGTGGCAGAAAAATAAACAGCATATTTCGGGCAAATGTTCTACAGGATAAATGATGAAAATCATATAGTGCAGGCATCTTGCCCCCGTGGGTTTAGCTTATAACAACGAAAAACCCTGCATTAGTTAATAATTGATCATAATTATGGATAGAAAATTTTTAAGGGAAGCTTTAGTAGTTGGAATTAATTGTTATCCTTTTTTGAAAAAGAAACACGATGGAGACTTGAACCTGAAAGCAGCTGCTAAAGATGCTGAAGCTATTGCTAATATCCTGGAAAAATATGGTAAATTTCGAGTTCAACGTTTGCCAAAGGAGAATGACGAGGAAGGTAAAGAAAGATTGAGTCCTAAGGGCGTAGTTAAAATTGATGATCTCGAACAAGCAATTATTCATTTATTTAAACCGCCTACAAAAGATGAAATTTCTGATGTGGCTTTACTCTTTTTTGCAGGACATGGTTATTTAACTACAAGAGGAGGTATTCAAGAAGGTTTTTTGGCTACCAGTGATGCTTTTCTGGAGAAAAATGATTATGGTCTCAGTTTAACTTGGTTAAAAAAGTTCTTACAAGATAGTCCGGTTAAACAACAAATTGTTTGGTTAGACTGTTGTTTTAGTGGTGAATTATTGAATTTTGACCGAGAAGCTAACCCTGGCATTGAAGGAAAACAAATTAGTCGCTGTTTTATAACTGCTTCTCGTTCTTT
>JAKQYG010000538.1 GCA_023356515.1 Trichodesmium sp. MAG_R04
TAATTCTTTTTGTTTCTTTTGGATGATTATAAATATATTCTAAAGTTGGATTCATTTGGGAGACTTCATACATAAATGGTTTTGATAATTTTACCTTATTTTCTATTTTGGAGATGTCTAGTGGGAAGTTAACGAACAAATATAAGCTTCTGTATCACCAAACAAATTCTTCTTTTTCATGTGGGTCGCAAACATTTCGCCATAAATCTTCTGAATTTAAAGATTATGTTCTTAAATAGCGATTTATTGTATCATGGCTAATATTTTCGATCTGGATTTGCTAAGGAGCGTTATTGTAAAATTTGTGTGAGATTTAAGTAAATATTGACGAGTTACAACAAAATCAAAATTCATATTTTTTTTTACTAAAACAATCATGTCATAATTATCTCACAATCAAACATTTTTAGCAAATAAATTTAACATTTTGCAAACTTATTTTCGGATAGATATTAAAAGTAATATCTATCCGAAAATAACTAATTATAGTATTGACAATTTCATTTTGATAGTACGCTATATATAGCGTACCTGCGTAAGTCCTGATCAAAATATTCTCAAAGGGTTTTGGCTAAATGCTTACAAATTTAGGCGTTTAGTAATTTGTTTAATTATGCCACTAAAAATAGCAGCTCCCATCAAAATTCCAATAGCTGGAGTAAAGACTGGTTTCCATAATTGATGCCAAATATCAAGACCTAAAGAGACTCCAGCATAACGACCAATAACAGCGATCGCGAACCAGGCAAAAGCAACTATTACTAGAAAAACATCTACCACTAAGAATGTATCTAACCAGCCAACTAATTTTTCTTTCATTGTTACCAATTACTCATAAGTATTTTACAGGACTTAGACAGCAACTACCGTATATGTTAGGGATTAAACCCTAACTGGACTTTTGGAAAAAATAGATCGATATTCTTCCAGAGTTTTTCCTCTATCCAGGGACTAACAATAACTCTTTAGTTGTAAAAGTTGAGGTTCTACACCAAAAGCTACCTCTACAACTTTGCCAACAAGATCTACACCTTGAATTATCGCGAAGTCTATGAGAAATTAGACTCCACTATAATCAGAGCTAGTAGATGCTTCACGATCACTACTTTTGACATCTGCCCGAAATTTGCTGTATCTTAATATTAATTTTTGTTGTATATTTATTATTATATTTATACCATTATGTTTAGTTAAATTATGGTTAGTTATACCTTGCCTCAAAATCCAGATATAATCATAACTGTTAGGGGCAAAAATTCAGAAAGGGCCCGTCAAAAAGCCATGGATAAACTTGTGGAAATGATGGACTCTGGTGAAATACTGACAGAATTAGAAAATGGCTTTAGCCCGGAGCAGTTTATTGAGGCCAAAGAATCAAAAGAATTAAAGGAGATTATTTCTGAGGAGGAAGATGCTGTTGCTCAAGCAGTACAAATACTTAGCGATTTTGCTGCGCTGAAAATTAAGGTTGTAGAATCTAGAGAAGAAGCATTAAAGATTTTTTCTGCAATTAAAGTGTTATTTACAGATCAAGCTGTAACGGTTGAGGAAATTGCTAATCTTAGAGACGGTTTTAAAATACTAAAAACTTTTGCTGTTGCTAATTTACGCTATAAAGAAGCAAGAGATAAAGCAGAAAAAGCTCGTGTTCTTCTCAATGAAGTACTCAATTCTACAGAATCAGAATCAAAGGGGTCTTCTAAATCAGCTAAGTAGCTCTTAAATATATTTTGATTTTCAATTTATTGATTGTTTATATCTCAGGACTTACCCAAGTACGCTATATGTAGCGTACTTATTGACAGAAATATTTATAACGTAGAATATATTGCTATAAATAATCTGAGCAAATGTAGTAAAGATGATGTAGAATTTGAATCCCTTGTCTAGATGGAAAATAAAAGAATGTAACGGAAAAATCAAGCAATTAACAGTTCTAGGTTCCTCTCAATGTCGTTTTAGAAAAATTCTAATCAATCATATTGCTTGCGGGATATTAGTTTGGAATTAAAAAAAATAGAGCGGGAAAAAGGGCGTTGCACAGTGACGAATGATTAGTGGGACTTAAACAACATAGAAGCAGAAAAAAGGCTCAAATATGCAACACCATTAATTTTAGTTATCAGTATCAACTGCTGAAGCCAGAACTTTGAAATACTGAAGTTGATTTTTTTATTTAAAGGCAGAAGACTTGAGACCTTAACAAATTGTATTAACTACCTATCAAATAAGTATTTTCATCTACACCTCTACGTAAATAGTTTAATTAATAACAATTTGAGATGTTAAAATGTATCAAGGCTAAATCAAAAAATATCATGGAAAACTTACACTCAGCATTACAATTCAGTATTTTCTACAATAAAATTGTGACCTGAATCGTTAGAAAAATTGCAATATCTCACATCATTATAAAGAGGAGAGTCACTCAAGCTTACTGAATAATAATTTATATTGTATAGCAGTCGAAGCAAAGGTTAGGACATTACCAAATGCTGAAATTCAGTCAGATGTACAGGAAGTTTAATGACAGTCTTAAATGATGATATTAATCAACTAGAAAGATTCTTAGATGTGGGGGTAAATGAAATCATTCAAGTCACAGTAACAGT
>JAKQYG010000539.1 GCA_023356515.1 Trichodesmium sp. MAG_R04
CGATATGTTTAAATTATATGGAGCTTCTCCTTGGCAAACTCTAATTTATTTGAGATTTCCTAGTGCTTTACCTTATTTTTTAGGAGGGTTAAGAATTAGTGGTGGTTTAGCATTAATTGGAGCGGTAGTGGCTGAGTTTGTTGCAGGTACTGGAGGCTCTCGGTCTGGCATTGCTTATCAGATTTTAATGTCTAGTTATAATTTGGAAATTCCGAGAATGTTTGCTGCCTTATTATTGACGACAGTCTTAGGGATAGCTATTTTTGTATTGTTTACAGTTTTGTCAGATTTTTTATTAAAAGATTGGCATGAAAGTGCTATGAAAAAAAATGGTTAATACTAAATTTAGAAAGTTCTTGTTTATGACAAATAACTAATAACTAATAACCGTTTTACTTGCAGCGCCAAATTTTTACAGTATTATCACTACTACCACTAACAATAGTATTATCATAAGTACTAATCGCTAGAGAATTCACATCCTTAGAATGTCCGGTCAAAGTATCAATAACTACTCCAGTTGCTATATTCCAAATCTTAATAGTCTTATCCGCACTACCACTAATAATTGTTTTTTCGTCCAAACAAATTACAGACCTAACCCAATCAGAATGCCCAGTAATTGTTTTGATTAATCGAGATTTTTCTACAGACCATAATTTGATATTTTGATCGCTACTACCACTCACTAAAATTTTACCATCAGAACTAAAAGCAATTGTATTAATATCCCCAGTATGCCCAACTAATTCACTTATTAATTTACCTATTTCTACATCCCAAAATTTAATAATATTATCACTACTACCACTAGCAAGAATTTTTCCATTAGGGCTAAAAGCAACTACATTTATTCCCCGTGAATTTTTAATACTGTACAAAAGTTGGCAACTTTTTTGATGCCAAATTTTAATAGTTCTGTCATCACTTCCACTAGCAATAAATTCTCCATTCGGACTGAATGCTACTACCATTGAAACAATAGAACCAGAATGTCTATATACATTATAACTTAACTTACCTGTAGCTAAATCTAAAATATCAATAACCCCACCAAAATTACCAATAGCTAAGATATTACTATCAGGATGAAAAGCAATTGATAAGACTAAATTAGAAGTTACAAAAGATTCTAATAATTCTCCTGTAGATAACTTCCATAATTTAATAGTTCTATCAAAACTACCACTAGCAATTATTTGATTATCAGGACTAATAACAACGGCTGAAACTGAACTTAAATGACCGGAAATAGTTTGATGTTTTTCCCAAGAATAAAGATCTAATTCTGGTATATGAGTAGTATCTTTGAGGGAAATTTTTTGCTGTGAAATTTTGAGTAAATTTATTGGAAGTGGAGGTGGGGGTGGTAATTTACCATAATTCAAATCTTTTAAAACTTCTGCTGCAAATTGATAACGTTTGTTTATCGCTTGAGCAATTAATTTATCAAGAATATTTCCTAGTTCTTTGCTAATAGAATTATCGACTAAATAATCTCGCCACACCCATTTATTTTCTCCAGTATTAAATAGTTTAAATGGGGAAATATTGGTTAGTAAATAAATACAAGTTACACCTAAACTATATAGATCGCTAGCAAAATTTGCTCTACCTTTAAGTTGTTCTGGAGCGACATATTCGGTAGTTCCGATGATTGTACTTGTTTTTAAGAGTGCTGTACTTGTTAACTTCTTTGCCGCTCCAAAATCTACTAATACTAATTGATTTCTTATTCCGGTTTTATAGCCATAATTTGATTGTAAGCGACGAATAATATTTTCTGGTTTAATATCTCGATGAATAATTTCATGAGAGTGAATAAATTTTAGAACTGGTAAAAGGCTATTTAATAGTTCTCGAATTTGGTATTCTGAAAATATTCCCTCTGTTTGTAAAATTTGATTTAAATTTTTTCCAGGGATAAATTCTTGTACTAAATATTGACAAGTATTATCATATAAATTGGCTAATAGTTCAGCTATCTGAGGATGTTTTCCTAAGCTTTCTAATTTTTCTATTTCTTGTTCAAATAGTTGAATTGCTTTTTTTATATCTACATCATTTTGTGAAATAAAATAAAATTGTTTAATTATACATGGTGGTTTAGAGGGTTTATCTTCATCCACTCCCAAATAGGTTTTGCTGAAGCTTCCCTGACCAATCATTTTGATGGCTCGATACCGGCCTTTTAGTATGAACATAGGATTAATTAGAACTAATTACAACTCAGATAGATTATTATATTAAGATAGTTTATTAAGATTTTTTAAGTTGTCTTGGAGACAGTAAACCATATTTTTTCTTTTCCCTAACATTGTATTTGTTGTTTTAGCAATTAGTAACATTTTGTGAGCGCACCCCAAAAATGGGGAGGTTAACTCTTGATTTTTAAATTAATTACTCCTGTTGCCAAATTCTAATGGTATTATCACTACTACCAGTAGCTAAACTCTTGCCATCCCTAGAGAAAGTCACAGAATTAACATATTTTAAATGGCCTACTAAATTTCCAATTTGCTGACCTGTTTTCCCATCCCAAATTTTAATAGTTCCATCCTCACTACCACTAGCAATAATATCTCCTTGAGGACTAAAAGCCA
>JAKQYG010000054.1 GCA_023356515.1 Trichodesmium sp. MAG_R04
ACAACAAACTATTGATGCTTACTTTCAAGGAGTTTCTGATTTGGCAATGGATGAAAAAGGTTTTTTGGAAGATTGGCCACAAGAACGAGCGATCGCTGAAGGTCGTACAGCAGCTATTATTAAAAGTGTAGATGGAGAAGGGAAAGCAAAAATTCTCAGATTTTTATCTCAGTCTAGACTGATGACACCAATTAAACGTGATCGACTGCTAGGCCGTCCGATATTGGATGGTCAAGGTGGTTATGCAGAAGATAGGCAAAATGGTACTCGTGTTATTGATTTGGGAGTAATGTTAGCAGGAGCTAATCTGGCAAACACAGATTTGCGGTGGACAGAATTAAGTGATGCTAATTTGGTGAGAGCTAATCTTGATGGTTGTGATTTAGTAAAAGCTAATTTCTCTCGTACTATTCTATATGAAGCCAGTTTGGTAGGCGCCGATTTGAGGGGAGTCAGATTTTTCTATGGCACTTCTGAAAATGCTACTCCCCGCAGTCGTACTCATCTGCCTAACTATGAAACTGGCGCTTATACTGGTGCAGTAGTAGAAAATATTGACTTTACAGAAGTCAAGCGTTTGTCTGATGAACAACATTATTATTGTTGTGCTTGGTCTGGAGAAAGAAGTAGAAAAACTATACCAGGTGGTTGTGAAGGTATTCCAAACAAGTTAGGTCGTTAGCCTTCTTAAAGAATAAGGGTGGGTAAGTTTAGTAGAATAGCATATAATATGTTAATCAGATATCTACTTTATTTTCCATACCTCCTAGATGATAATTACCTTTCAGCTTCTGTCATCGCTGTAGCTATTGCCCCAATATTATTACCCCAGGCAGTCGCTAATAAAAAATCTGTGTAACGCCGTGTGGCAAACCCTGGGGTAATATTTTCTAAATTTATTCCCCATTGAGCAGCATAGTTTTGATGCAATTCTAATTCCTCTTTCACCCCACCGGCAAGAGTATGAAATAGTTCAAATATTTTCCATTCGCAAGATTTAGCAGCAGCAATACTATAAGCACGGGCAAACGCTTTCAAGAAAAAGACATCTTGCCCTACATAATAGACAAAACTTTTTTGAGAGAGTGTACCGTTAGCAATTCCTTGTACAAAAGGATGAGATAAACAAACTGTTGCTAACTGTCGATTAGTTTTCCATAGATTATTAGATATCATAGTTTTTTTTAATAGAGGCACTTGTTTGCAAACAGTATAGGGGTGAGGCAGAAAAGCAATTAGGGTTTGTTCATTAAATAGTATTGATAAATAAAAGACTTTTTGAGCAAGCACCAATTATATTTTGCAATTCCATCGGAAGTATATAAAAGCTTTTTAAGTATCTATTGATTGACACTATAGTTCGTTGGAACCAAATTCCTTCTCCTACAATACCCAATTAAAGAATTTTTATCTCAACTAGGTATACTACTAGCCAGGAAGATGCCCACTACAAATTTAAAGGTCGTAATAATTCTAAGCGGAAATTTTGTCGAACTTGAATATTAAGATATCGTCTTTGCAAAACCTGCCATTTTCGCAACGCTTTCTCTCGATCTTGTTGCAATTGCTTTACCAAGCTGGGAAGAACTTTATCAATATTAGATTGCAAGATACTTTCCAGAAAATTTCTTAAAACTACACCATCTTGAATGTCACCCAGATATTCTTGAAGTTCTTTCATATCTTTCAAATAAGCTTTATAAGTTGAACCATAAAATTCAGTAAATAAACTCATCTGGTAACGAACTTCCTTAACTTTCTTGCGCAAACTATGTAGTTTTTTTTTCTCAGCATCATTAATATTTATAGCAGAAGTATCATCATTAATTTTAATGACTTGATCTTTGGAATTAATTTTTTGTAGCAAGAAATCATGATTATTATTTGTTTCCCAATTCTCTTTTTCTATCCCTACTAACCACCCTGGATGAAGAAATAATTGACTAATTTCAGGCAATAATAAGTCTGGTAACACTTTTTGAATTGGTAGTTGAGAAATATCTCTGTAGATTGGGTTATTGAGCCATTCCTGAAATTTTTCCTTGAACATTAGATAACTCTGATGCTTCAGAAGTTTTCGGACTTTTTTAAAAGCTTGATGACGCTGTTCTCGTAACTTTTGCAAAGCTTGTTCTATTTCGACTTGTTCTATAGTAGATAAATTTGGTTTGTAGCGATTTTCTAGAGCTTCTAAAAGCACATCTAAATCCCTTAAACCTCCTAAACAACGAGCAATTTTACCAATTTTTTGATCTTGAGCAGCTTTTGGCAAAGCTACGACAAGTCTAAAACCTTGAGCCGCAGAACGCAAACGACGTATACCTATCCGCATTTGATGGAGTTCCTCTGGTTCTTTATCCTTGAGCACCTCCAGCTCATGTTTCAGAGTTTTCTGAAAATGCTTTTCAAAGGCTAAGGATGCCCAGTATCCAATGCTATTTGATTTTTGCAATACTTGTGTATTCATAGCTAACTTAAACCCTAACTCAACTGAAAAGTTTTAAAAGACTATTATATTTTTTTCTCAAAATTCTTGCTATACTTGGAGAATAGCAAAATTGCTTTTCTTTATAACCGAAGTTACCAAATATGAATTTATAAATATAAAGTTCAAATATAGCAAAGTTTCTGGATTCACTTGCATAAAATAATATCTATGCTATATCAAATATATCAAACAATTTCTCTAGCAGCTTATGCCAAACTCTTCTATCCCCATCTGTATCGCTCTAGGTACCCGCCCAGAAGCAATAAAACTCGCCCCAGTCATTCAACAATTCCAAAAATATTCCCAATTCCAAACTAAAGTGCTCCTCACAGGGCAACATAAAGAAATGGTAGCCCAAGTCATGGAACTTTTTCATCTCAAGGCTGACCTAAACTTAGAAATTATGCAGCCGAAGCAAACCCTCACAGATATCACCTGTCGGAGTTTACAAGGACTAGACGAATTATTTCAACAACTACAACCTCAAATGTTATTAGTTCAAGGAGATACTAGCACAGCCTTCGCCGCAGCTTTAGCAGCTTTCTATCATAAAATCCCTGTAGGTCACGTCGAGGCAGGGTTACGAACTAATGACCTATTCAACCCCTATCCAGAAGAAGCCAACCGCCGTTTAATTTCCCAAATAAGCCAACTCCACTTTGCCCCCACAAATAAAGCAGTAGAAAATTTATCCGCTGCTGGAGTAGTAGGTGAAATTCACAACACAGGAAATACTGTTATAGATGCCTTGCTCAATGTGGCCAAGCAAAATCCAGAATGTCAAATTCCTGGGTTGCAGTGGCAGAGATTTAGAGTAATATTAGCAACAATTCATAGACGAGAAAATTGGGATCAGCTAGCAAAAATTGGTCAGAGCTTCCTAACTATATTAGACAAGTTCCCAGATGTAGCCTTAATTTTGCCTTTGCATCGTAATCCTACAGTAAGGGAACCATTACGAGCAATACTAGGTGATCATCAACGGGTATTTTTAATAGAACCCTTAGACTATAGTCAATTGGTAGCGGCAATGCAAAATTGCTATTTGGTAATGACAGATTCAGGGGGTTTACAAGAAGAAGCTCCTAGTTTGGGTAAACCAGTATTGGTGTTGCGGGAAACTACTGAGAGACCAGAAGCAGTTGAGTCTGGTACGGCTAAATTAGTAGGAACTAATCAGGAGCGAGTAGTTAGAGCAGCAAGTGATTTGCTCAGTGATGTGGAAAAGTATCAGCAAATGGCTAATGCTATTAATCCTTTTGGGGATGGTCATGCCGCAGAAAGAATATTAGAAATTGTGGGAAAATATTTGGGATAATGTCTGCTGAAATTTGTCCTGTACTTAGTATTTTTACAATTAATTTTTCATTTTCAACTACTCACAAAATTCTAAATCTTTCCTCACATTGGGATGAGTAATAAAATAATCCTCAAGCCAATCACAAGAACTTTTTAGCAAATCTTTCAACCCTTTCACACGCCACAACTGTAAATCATTATCTGCCAAAGTTGCCACATACTTACCATTAAAACTTAAGCCCTTCCTATTTTCAAATTGACCTATTTGCCGTCCTGTAATATCCCAAACTCTTACCATTTCATCTTTTCCCATACTGATCACCTGTTCCCCATCACTACTAAAAGTCACATTTTCCACACTACCAATATGAGCTTTTAAATCAGCAATTTGATTACCCCCAAAATCCCATATTTTGACCATCCCATTACTATCTCCCGTAACTATATACTTTCCTGATAGACTAAAACCAATACTCTTCATCCAACCAGAAATAATCCTTAATTCTGACACAGGCCGAAAAGAATTATCCCAAATTTTCGCAATGCCATCCTCTCCAGTAGTACCAATATATTTTCCATCTGGACTAAAATCTACATCCAAAACTCCCCCATTATGACCCCTTAACTCAATCAACTGCTGACCATAATTATTCCAGATGCGGGCAATTCCATCCTCTCCCACCGTTGCCAAACGTTGTCCATCTAAACTAAAACTAACCTGTTTTGCCCTACCCTCCTTACCGTCTAACTCTATTAACTCCTCTCCTGAAACCTGCCAAATTCTTGCCTGACCATTATCTTCTGCAGTTGCCAGACGCTGAGCGTCAGGACTAAAACTTATATCCCCAAACATACCTGAAGCTCCATTGAATTCAGATAAAAGCTTTCCAGAAATATCCCAGATACGGGCAATGCCATCAACTGCTACTGTTGCTAATTTCTCACCATTAGGACTAAAACTTACTTTCCTAAAAATATCAGAATTACCCTGAATTTTTGCCTCATAATTACCTTCTAGTTCCCAAATTCTGCCTGTACCATCCTCTCCCAAAGTTAATAGTAATTCTCCATCAGAGCTGAAATTAATTTCCAAAACCCGACCTTGATGTCCTTTAAGATTGGCCAACAGATTCCCATTATTGTCCCAAACTTTCACAATACCATCCCCACCTGCTGTCGCTAGACGTTGACCATCGGAACTAAAACTGATATTCGTTACAATTCCTTGATGCCCAGGAAGCTTCCCTAATAGTTGGCCAGAAACATCCCAAATATTGGCTGCCCCATCTTCTCCCCCTGTAACCAAACTTTTACCATCTAAACTAAAGCTAATATTCCAGACCCCACCTTTGAGTTTGGATAACAGTTTACCGGAACTACGTCTCCAAATTCTAATAGTGCCATCCCATCCGACAGTAGCTAGATATTTTCCATTAGAGCTAAATATAATTTTTTCTACACTACCTTGGTGTCCTCTAAGTATGGCTAATTGTCTACCCGATCGACTCCAAATTCTAGCAGTACCATCCCATCCAGCAGTGGCTAGATATTTTCCATCAGAGCTAAATGTGATATCTAAGATACGACCTTTATGTTTTTTGAGAATGGTTGTTTTCTGGCCTGAGATATCCCAAATTCTGGCGGTGCCATCTTCTCCGGCAGTAGCTAGTAGTTTACCATCGGGACTAAAGGTGATTTCCCAAATTTGACCTTCATGACCTTTGAGTTCTACTTGCTGTTTACCCTGAAAATCCCATATTCTGACTGTAGCATCGTCTGCTGCTGTAGCAATAAGATCACCTTCTGGGGCAAACTTAATTTCAGAGATTTTGCCCTGATGTCCTCTCAACTGGGCCATAGGTTGACCTGAGAATTTCAGAATTTTAGCGGCACCATCATTGTTGACTATAGCTAATAGTTGATTATTAGGACTTATAGCAATTTTCTTGATGTTGGGAATTTGGTTTTTTTCGTGAATATTTTTAAGGATTTGTTGTAAGGAAAATATCGGACTTGTAGCTGGGTAATATTGGATCGGGCGACCATCTTTAACTAATTCTTGTAGTTCAATTCCAGCTCTCATTGCTGATAGTAATGCTTCGATTTCTGCAGTTTTAAATTGTCGGAGAGCGTTATTTCCTTGGTTTTCTAATTTTTTACCTTGTTGTACTTCTTGAAGTTCTGATCTGACTTTTTCTAGTTGAGATTCTGCTTTTTGAAGTTGGTTTTGTTTATTTTGAAAAAGCTTGGTTGCCCAAGTAATCCCAGTTATAGCTAATAAGGAGACTACAACTAATCCTGCTACCCTTATATTTAGTTTATTCTGATAGTTTGCTAAAATTTTACCTTTTTTGCGACTTGCTTGATTATTTTGATTTTCCTGATAAGTATTTTTTTTTTGTTCTGGTATTTTTAGTTGTTTCTGTTGTGGCTGAATCAAATTATTAATTTGAATTTTCTGATTTTCTGGAATTTGCAAGTTAGAAATATTATCTCCTACATCAAAGTTAGTTACTTGAGTATTAAACTCATTTGAATTTAATAAATTTTCTAGTTGTTTTTGTTCGGAATTAATCACATCATTACTATAATTTTTTTGGTTTTCTTCACTTACCAAGTTAGAGATATTTGCTTCTGGTTGGAAGTTTGTTGCCTGATTGTTAAAATCACTTAATTTTAATGGGTTTCCTAGCATTTTTTGTTCAGAATTAATCCCTTCATTACTATCACTTTGATCATTATCAGGGATTTCAAAATTAGACATACTGGCTTCTACTTGCCAAGTTTTTACCTGAGAATTAAAATCATTTAACTCTAATTCTTGCTCATTAACTGTAGAAACAGATTTAGTTATTTCTACTAGAGATTTTTGTAACCATTCTTGATTAAAAATTTCTGTATAAATAGGACTATATACCTCTAAAAACCCCTGATTTATTTTTGCTATACCTGACCTCAATAACTCTTTTATTTCCCTTTTTTCATAAGCGATCGCGTCATTTTTAAATTTCTGATTACTTTGACCAGGTGGTTTCAATTTGCCATATTTTAATAATTGTTGATATAATTCTAAATGACTTGTAAATTTATCTATATTTGTAAGCAACATATTTTGTATTTTGCTGAAATGAGCTGGATAATCTTGTGCATCCCAATTTTCTACTACACAAATTGCTACTAAATCTTCTACTAAAGGTACGTCATGATCATTGTTTTCTCTATCTCCATCTCTTTCTTCTAAATAATTAATAACTATTTGACATAGTTTTTGTGTCAAAAATGGTTGTCCCCCCGACCAAAATAATATTTCTTCCATAAATTTTAGTGGCTGTTTGACTATCCCTTGAAATCTGCTTACAAAATGAGCCACTTCTTCTATTTTGAAGCTACTAAGTTCAATATATTTACAAACATCTACTAAGTTATTAGATATCGTTCTCCCTAATAAAGCAAATGTTAAACGATTAAATTCTGGGTTATTTGCTCTTTCTTGAATACAATAACTAATTAATACCCCTAAGCTATCCCCAGCATGATTAAAAATACTATCATCATTAACTTCATCTATAAAAATAACTATCTTTTCATTTTGAGTCTTAGCTAATAATACTTCTTCAAGAAACAAAAATAATTTTTCATCTCCAGGCATATTTGCCATTTCTTCCCACCATAATTCTGGCAAATATCGTGGAAATATAAAACTTTTCTCTAAAGTTAAAATTACTTGATCGTACCACTCCTCTAGAGTAAAAGTTTTATTATTAACTGTAGTCATATCTATAGAAATACAGATAATATTTTCTGCTTGTAAAAGTTGGATAGTCCTAACCTTTAAACTTGATTTACCAGTTTGTGGAGAACTTAATACATAACAATATTCACCCGCTTTCAAAGCATTAAATAATTCTTGGTCTGCTGCTCGTATGACATAAGTGGGATGATTTTCTGTTAAATAATTACCTATTTGATAACTATATTCTTGATTTCTTTGTATATTCATTATAAATTTTCCGTAAGTGGGAAACTAGCTCGTTTTCATGCCTAGATGGAAACCACATAATGGTCCCTAAGAAACAGTTAAAACATTGCAGGAATTGAATATTTTCACAATAATATTTATTGTACATCGAACATTGACTATGTATTGAACTCAAAAGAATAAAATGAGAAACTTAGTCTAGCTAAAAATTTAAAGCCTTGAGGTAATTGTGCAGATTATCTAAGAATATCTACAACGGGGGGCTTTATTCTATTAAATATTTCTATTTTCCCTGATATTGTAAATCAAATGAGCATTATTGTAAAGATAACAAAAACCAACATATTTATTGCTAGTTGATATCATCAATTCATTATATATCTTCTATCTTTATGCAAATGATTGATTTTTTTTTGTTTTTCAATTAGAATAGCAATCCTAAATTGGTTGTGATAATTTTTATAATAGTTAATTGGAGCTGAAAAAATTGAAAACTCTGACTACTAACTACCAAAAAAATATTACAAATTAAATAGGATTGCTATAGATTTGTATACATGATTTTATCTAGATAAAAAACAGTTGATAAGTAATTTTTTTATTTAAAAAACAAAATTAAATAGCCCTGCTGCTATCCTAGGATGGGTTATCAGTTGGTAACCCATACCTGAAAAACATCGCTTATTTTATAAAATAATTAGGCGTAAAACTCCCATGCAAACCATAGGGAATATGATGCTTTAGATGCAACCTAGCTAAAGGTTTTTTATTCAAATCACGGGCATCCAAAATTATAACATCTGACCGATGTTCTGCTGCATCATACATCAACATTAATAACCAACCATCATCCTCATTGACTCCATTCGGAAAAGGAACAAATAAAGGTTCCCCTGCAAAACCTCGCGGTGCAACACTAAAAATTTGACGTTCTCCTGTTTGCAAATCAATCTTTAATATTCCTTGTAAAGGAGCATTTCCACTAGGCTTATCTGCTACTCCAATAAATAAATATCGATAAGCTTTTCCCACATTATTTGGATTTAAAGTCGGAAACTCACAACAACGACTTTCAAGCAATTTATGTTCAACATTATTCTCTGATAGATTAATCTTAAATCGGCATAACTGACCTTCTGAAATTGAGTCAAAATCTATGTCCCGAAAATCATCACCCAGGTCAATTTGTGAGAAAGATTCGTAACAAATAGAATCTATATAAATTTTCCCATTCTTTTCCCAAGCATTAGCATGATGAAATACAAAACAAGGCTTTGTTTCCAAAATTTTCACCCCTTTACTACCATCGCGAGGGATTAAAATGATTTGTGTTGATTTATTAGGTAAAAACTTCAAACATTGACCAATACCTCGTAATCCCAGCAAAAAAGGAAGAGGATTCACAGTAACAGGATTTTGAAAAAAGATACAGTAGTTTGGTGTAATTGCCATATCGTGTAAGAAGGCAAAACCAGGTATAGAATGAGAGTAGCGTTTCAGCAAATTTCCCTGAGTATTAAATTCAAAAATAGTAATACTACTCGATAAACCAGGTTTCACAGAAAAATTAACTAAAATATCTCCTTTTCCATCCTTTCCTGCCTCAATTCTTGGATGAGCAGAAAAAGCTTGACCTGGTTGTAAAATTCCATCTAGATCATCAATTCCAAGGGTTTCTAAATTCTGGGAATTTAAACTATGAGGTTGCCCTCCTTCCCACAATGCCAAAAGTTTATTACCCCAATAAATAATACCAGTATTAGCAATATTTTTATTTTTCAAATCGAAAATATTAGCTAACCAGCCACCTGTTTTTTGAGTCCCAAAAACACCTTTATAGAGAATTTTTCCCGCGGTTTGTTCTGCCACATAACCTTCTGTTCTAATAAACCTATTTCGGAAGTGGGCACGACGGTTTTTAAAACTAATTGCACAAACCATTCCATCTCCGTCAAAAGGATGAGCAATAAGTTGACCATTAATATCTAGTAAACCTGGTCCATTACGGAAAAAAGTACCGCTTAAATCTTCTGGTATTTCACCTTCTATATTATCAATCCAATAATCATATTCGTTGGGTTGAGATTCATACCCTCGTTGCCAATCTTCACGAGTATAAGATGTAGGTTTTTTAATTTGTAAATTTGTCATCTATAGATTTGTTTAAATTTATCAAAGTAGTAAGTTCATCATACCCCACATTTTGTAAGTTTGTTCTAAATTTAGAAAAGTTCTTAGAAGGCATAAGAATACCCTACAAAATAAATAAAACTATTAGGGTTCTGGGTATCATCATTTGTAGAGGTGTAAGAGATTAGTCAACATGAAGCAAACAACTTCAGCCAAGGAGGATACAATTATCTTTGTCTTGAAACACCTATTATAATGTCAAATTTAATGATATAAAAGGTTTTGTTGTATGAAGGTAGCGATCGCACTATGTGGGGCAGGGCAGCGATGTATGCTTGGATGAGTGGGATTTTTCACTATTCAGAACTGGAAAGTTTAGAACAAATCTTTGAGAATGTACGTGGAATTATTGCCAATTCCGGTGGTAGCTGATTCATTTTCCATTTATTTTTCCTGTTTTTTCTCTTGATATTCAACAGATTCTTTGGTATCATTTTGTTTTTTGCTATCCCATTTTGCACCTTTTTCAGCTGCACGTTTAGCAGCCGGATTATTAATTCCATAATCAGGCTCTGGTTTAATAGTTTCTAAATGCTGAACTTCTGATTTTTCTTGTTCTTGCTCTTGATATTCAACAGATTCTTTGGCATCATTTTGTTTTTTGCTATCCCATGTTGCACCCTTTTCAGCTGCACGTTTAGCAGCCGGATTATTAATTCCATAATCAGGCTCTGGTTTAATAGTTTCTAAATGCTGAACTTCTGATTTTTCCTGTTTCTTATCTTGATACTGAGGATATTTTTGTCGTGTAATTCCACCTCTACGCCTCCGAGAAGTCTGCTCTTCAGTAGTGTTTTCTGCAACAACTTCATACAAAATTGCTAACTTATTTTTATCACTACCTCGACGCAAAACTCGACCCAATCTTTGAATATATTCTCTTTCACTACCTGTACCAGACAAAATAATTGCTACCCTCGCATCTGGTACATCAACACCTTCATTTAAAACATGAGAAGCTACAATAATTTTATATTCTCCAGTCCGAAATTTACTTAAAATTTTATGACGTTCTTTGACAGGAGTTTGATGAGTAATTGCTGGAATTAAAAAATCATAAGAAATTCGATAAACTGTAGCATTATCAGCTGTAAAAATTAAGGTGCGTTCGGGAAAATGTTGAGCCAGTAAATTAGCAAGAGTTCGCAATTTTCCATCAGTACCGAGGGCAATTTCTTTAGCTTTGCGGTGAGCTAACATTGCTCGACGACCGGCAGTAGAACGAGCACTCGCTATAACAAAATTTTTCCAACCATTTACCCCACCTAATTTAATATTTGACTGTTTTAAAAAGTCATTTCTAATTATCATTAACTTATTATATTCTTCCCGCTCCTGTTGCGAAAGTTTAACCATTATTTGCACTATTTTATGGTCAGCTAAAGCGGCACCTGCTAACTCCTCAGGAGTTTTGCTAAAAACAGTAGGTCCAATTAAATAATTTAGGTCAGAATGACGACCATCGGAACGGTTAGGGGTAGCAGTTAGACCGAGGCGATAAGGAGCGATCGCGTATTCGGCTATTACCCGATAAAAATCAGTGGGTAAATGGTGACATTCATCAAAAACCAATAAAGCATATTTATTTCCTATCGCCTCC
The DNA here is from genome assembly GCA_023356515.1 of Trichodesmium sp. MAG_R04. Lineage (GTDB taxonomy): Bacteria > Cyanobacteriota > Cyanobacteriia > Cyanobacteriales > Microcoleaceae > Trichodesmium. Next base: position 11,557 of record JAKQYG010000054.1, read on the forward strand.
GCATGAATAGTTGCACTATCGTAAGTTGCCACTAAAATTGGTGTTTTATCCCTAGAACCACCTCCGAGCAACCCAACCTCCACATCAGGAAAAGCTGCGTTTAAATGTGCATACCATTGGTGCATTAAATCTATGGTAGGCACTACTACGAGGGTGCTACGGGGAGTTGCCTGCATTGCCAGTTGCGCCAAATATGTTTTACCCGAAGCAGTGGGAAGAATGACAACTCCATTTCTACCACTTTGTTTCCAAGCTTTCAATGCAGCTTCCTGATGGGGATAGGGTAGCATCTCAAAACTAGGAATGAGTTCCAGAGGTGCAAATTCTTTCGCTTTATCAATAAAGTCGATTTTTTCTGCTTTGAAAAATTCTACTAAAGGGCGATAGTCTATTGCCCTAACCCGAAATTTTTCTACCCGGTCATCCCAGGTGGCATAGTCTATCCAAGCTTTTCCCCGGGGTGGGGGATGGAGGATAAGAGTGCCGCGATCGAATGAGATAGTTGGTTGACGATACATTATACCGTATTTTATCTAAATTTGTTTTGCTTTTTTTGCCTGAAAATAAGATAAATTTTTTGAAGGGAGTTGAAATTTTTCAGCTAGTATGATAATTATACGCCATGGAATTCTTGGTCTCCAATAATAACAAGTTTATATTTTTTGAAGAACCGTAAAACCACTTTAATAAGTTTTTTTTGTTCTGTCAAGTTAGTGAAACCTTTCACTCAGCACTGCAAAATGTAGAAATCTTTATGCAAGAACAGATTAGAAATTGCTGAAGAATTAGGACAAGAAATTCCCACGCCAAAAATTAGGTCGATATTAGCATAGATAAAACAGGCGATCGCCTGACTCAGAAAAAAAGCGATCGCCACCATGATTAAACCAACAATACCTGCTACTATAGTCATTCTGATTTAGATTGAGACGAGATTTTCTTGCTGTGAAAGGGTTTTAGCTGAAAAAGTATCCCATTTTTATTCAAAATAACTATATCTTTAGAGATACTGGCTTTGACATCCTCCCCGGCCTAAAGGCACCGGGTTTCCTACGGAGCCGCAGCCCCTCGGCGGGTTGACATCTCACAAGCTGCTGCTACTTTGGCAGTAGTCTGGCTGCTGGCCTCCCTGTCAGTTTTTTGTCTCGGTATGCCCACCCGCGACTAATATATTTCTTGTGAACTAAAAAGCAACAAGGACATAACCTGTGGAAAAAATAAACTAAAAAGCTGCCCGCTTATGGGCGAGGCTTTAAACCCAATTTTTCGGTAAACCCAGAAACTTGGTTTTTCCTAGATATCTATTCTTAAAAATAATGATTTCTTTGGGTAAGTCCTCAGGTATTAGAAATGAAAAAAATAATCTTAGAACTTACCTAGAAACTGGGTTATAAGAAAAAATTTTCCATTAGTGCTCCATAAAATAGTCAAAGCCATAAACCTGGCTTCTTATTTCAGTGGCTAAGTCCTGAATCTTTCACTGACAGTTCACGAACTACCTATCACCTAATACATAATACAAAATCTGCGTCTCTAACTAAATTGCCTCCTGATTATTTTCCCCAGTCCGAATTCGGGTAATGCTATCTACCGGAGAAATGAAAATCTTACCATCCCCTATCTCACCTGTACGGGAAGCAGCAATAATTTTCTCAACTACCGTGTCAACCTGATCATCTTCAACGACAACCTCAACCTTGAGCTTCTGCAAAAACTCAACTGTATACTCAGAGCCCCGATATCTTTCAGTTTGGCCCTTCTGACGCCCAAACCCTCTAACTTCAGAAACAGTCATACCTACGATACCTGCATTAACGAGAGCAATTTTAACCTCGTCCAATTTAAAAGGCCGAATAATAGCTTCTACTTTTTTCAAGTTATTTACTCCTTACACTATAAGTTTTAAGTTTATTCATTTATTAGGATGTCATCCTTATTATATAACCGCAAAATGGGCCTTGTTCATTAATAAATATACATTTATCCAACAGGCTTTTTAACCGGCTATCAAAATCTTAAAAATACCAAAAAAATCATATACAGAATCTTAAGCCTTTCTAGAATTTATCTCAAATAGCCCTCATATAAAATCATAATAAAATTATAAAAGTATCTTGAGAGGAACTAGCCCGTGCAGTTACAAACTAAAGTAACCATCAAACAAGCTACTGGTGCCTTTGCGCTAATAGATAGTCTTAAGCGTCATGGAGTTAAACATATATTTGGCTACCCAGGCGGTGCTATTTTGCCAATTTATGACGAACTTTACCGGGTAGAAGCTGCTGGAGATTTACAACATATCCTAGTCCGGCATGAACAAGGAGCCTCCCATGCCGCCGATGGATATGCCCGTGCC
>JAKQYG010000540.1 GCA_023356515.1 Trichodesmium sp. MAG_R04
AGAGAGATTTATGCATCTGATTCAGATTGGGTAATTCGAGCTAAGGCCCAAAGCTCTAGCCAAGAAATTTTATCTCACCTTAGTTAATTCATCAACTATTTATGGTAACTACAGATATATATCAACAGTTAAAAAATAAAAATCCTGTTTTACGACAAAGAGCGATGAGCAAAATTGTCGAAGAACCGATCAGCGAAACAATTCCCAAGTTGATCGAGATTTTATCAGATGAGAATCCTAGTTATCGTTTTGGAGCTACCCAAGCTTTAACAGTAATTGGTCTACCGGCAATGCCTGCTTTAGCTGAACAATTGACTAGCAATGACAGTAATCAAGTTAGAGCTTCCTGCGTCCAAGCTTTTTCGGAAATTGCTCGTTTCTTTTCTCGTGATTATCCTGGAGAGACCTTCCCTAAAGTGGCCATTGATGCATTGCAAAAAGCTCTCAATGACCCTAATTCTGCAATTCAAGTTGCGGCCACTGGTGCTCTGGGAATAGTTGGTAAACCTGCTCTAGATATTCTACTGTCGGCTTTAGATACAGAAAATATTGCACTGCGTCTTTCGGTGATTCAGGCGATCGTATCTTTAAATGTCTTAAAAGGTCCTGAAGATGACCCCAAAACCATAGAAGACTATGATAAAATAGCCAGTCTATTATCTAAAATTGCCGAAGATGAAACTGTTGATCCTTATGTTCGTGAAACAGCTAAAACAGCTTTGACTCGTATGGTAGCCTCAAAAGTAAAAATGCGCCATTAATTAATTTAGGTATTTAAACTCAAAAACTTGTAATTAACAAAAGTATAAAACAAACCTTTTTTGGTGATGATAACTTCAAATCTTAAAACACAAGAAAATATAAGTCAGACTATTACTTTAGCCCGTTGGTTGGCTGGTGAATACAGTAGTATCAAATACACTTTGGAAATCCCCCGAACTAATCCTCACATTCGTATCTTTTTCCGTCCCTTACCTTACAATTTTTTTGGTGGGATAAGTTTTTATTCTGAACAAATATATGATCATGATCCTTGGCATCCTCACCACCAAAATGTACAACGAATTATTCCTCAAGGGGATAATGTTAGGGTCGAAAATTATGCCTTAAAAGATCCAGATTTGCATACAGGGGCAGGAGAAGACGTGGAAATTCTGAGAAGCATTACTCCTGATAGTATTGAACTTCGTAAAGGGTGTGCGATAATTTTCAAACGTCAAGGAGATACCTTTGTAGGAGAAGTTGAACCAGGTAATAAGTGTTTAATTCCTCGTCGGGATGGTTCAATGACTTATTTAGTCAGCGAAGTAGAAGTTACTCAAAACACTTGGATTAGCAGAGATAGAGGTTATGATGTCAATACTCATGAAAAAATCTGGGGGTCAACTAGCGGTCTATTAAAATTTGATAAGATTCAAGATTTTTCTGATGAAATTCCTGATATTACTATTCTTTGATATCCTCCTACCTTATCTATTCCTTCCCTATCCCTCTGTAGGGACGTTGCATGCAACGTCCCTAAATACTCCTGTGCTTTTTAAAAGACTTTTTTAGCAACCCTATTTAATGAGTTTTTTGTAGGGGCAAGCACTTAATAGGAAAAGGTGTATTACCAGAGGATTTAAATTATGATAAATTAGGAAGAAAACTAGACAAAAAAGTTAATTTAACTTGGGTGAGATTTAAACTTCAACATATCTAAGCGAGATAAAGCACCATTAGCAGTTTCCCGTACATAGGTATCAGCAGATTCATCATCTGCTAATTTGGTTAATATTTTTCTAGAGCGATCATCATCGATAGAGCTAATAGCATTAACAATTGCTACTGCCAAGCCAATATTATCAGTTTTATCAAGAATCTCTAGTAAGCTATCTAAAGCAGGCACACCAATAACCCCTAAAGCCATTGCCGAAGAAATATGAACAACGGGATGAGAGTCATTTAGTCCCTTTTTCAAGCCCTCTATACCTTCTGAAGGAAAGGGAATATCTTTATAATTATAAGCTATTTGAGCTAAAGCTTTAGCACAACTGCTTCTGATAGTTGAATTATTACTATTGACTAATGAATCAACTAAGAATGGTACAGTATCTGTCCCAATAACTCCGAGTGTCTTAACTGCTGCTCGCCGATAGATCGTATCTTCTTCTGCTAAAATTCCCATCAAGCGAGGAATGGTCATTTTATCCTGGGTTTCGGCTATTTCCCACATTGCTTGATCGCGTAAGTTAGGGTCAGGGTGTTTAAGTTTCTCAAATAATGAGGATTGTGTCATTTTAGTTATCACTTATCATTTATAGCAATCCTATTTTATTTGTATCCAAAATTTTACCACTTTTTTTAAATAGGTTTGGGTGCAATGGTCAATAAGCAGAATTTCCGGAATTTATTTCTAGTTTTTGAATTGTCACAACCTCTTTAGGACTGCTATAGCACTAGGCATTTAGGTTAGGGCATTGGTAAATCCAGAAATTTAGTCAGGAATTTCTTTTGACTTTTGACTTTTGACTTTTGACTTTTGATTTGCGCGTAGCAATATATACAGGACTTACGCAAAGACACTATATATAGCGCATGACAATTTCGAC
>JAKQYG010000541.1 GCA_023356515.1 Trichodesmium sp. MAG_R04
ATGTTGGGTTAAAGAGAAAAATTATGTGGGAAAAAAATTTTAAAATTATAGAGAGGAAGAAGTTTCTCAAAAATATGAAAAAAGTAATCTAAAAATAGTAAATCAGAATCTCAATTGGATGATTTATGGGAAAAATTTAATCAGTAAAACTAATATAGAAGAAAAACAATTATCTTTTATCAAGACTGCCAATAATTACAAATCTTGTCTAATAGTTAGAGTATATCAAAATCTTGATTTTTGAATATTTTTTTGTAGGAGTTTAGTTATTTTAAGAGTTTAGATACCAAACTGGCTTGATTTCTAAACCCCAACCCTAGAAACTCTTTCTATTTCTCACCATAATAAAAGGCAATTTCTTTTTCCTTCAATTGAGCAAAATCTGCATTTTTTAACATATTATTTAACTCATTTTGGGAAATATGCTTTGCCCCAATACGCACGATACGAGACCGCATTGTATTACTAACCCCGGTCCTTTGTCGTTGACCTTCTAATGCCATAACCTTGTGATAAAGGTCGAGTTTTGGTGATGGGATAGGAGAGCCATCTAAATCTATTCCTTTAGCGATCGCCTCATCAACCGCATCTGCTCCAGTAGTTGATACAGGCATAGAATTTATTTCCGAAGACATAGCCATAAATTGTTGAGTTTACATAATTATTTTATAAGCTATTGGAGTAATTTTTTTAAAATCCATTCAATCTAAATTAAGGCTATAATCACATTATTTAAATTCAGTAATTTTCTGGGAAATTAATTATGAACAAAACACCACGGATAAAAATTCCTAGTTCAGTTAAAAAATATGTGTTTGAGCGGGACAATTACCACTGCAAAAGTTGTGGTAAAAGTTCAACCCAAACAAAACTTAATATAGACCATATTATTCCTCTTGCTAGAAGAGGCAGTAATGATATTAGTAATTTACAAACCCTCTGTCAAAAATGTAACCAAAAAAAGAAACATCATTTTGATACCCGCTTTCAACGAAACTTTAGTAATTAAAGGAAATTGGCATCAAAAAAAAATAATTTATCAGTAAAATATAGCATATAGCAATTGCCATAAGCATTGAGGCACAAAATTCGTTTGTTTGAGTATGGAAGTCTCATGTAACCTTGCTACAAAGTAGTTATTCGGAAAAAAAAGAAATAGAAAAGAAGAAAAATAACTGTACCTCAGTAACTTGATAAATGCTTATATAAATAAATAGAGGAGAAACATAAAGTGAAATCAAATACCATAGATTCTCTAAAGACTAAAATGTATTCTTTAATTGCAAAAATGTCCGATGTAGAATTAGAAAAAGCTTGGGAATATTTACAAATACTTCATTATGATAACTTCATTATGACAGCTATTCAAAAATCTAAAACAAGTCACAAACCAGGAGATATTTTTACTAAAGAAGAGGCCTTGCAAATATTATTATTAGAAAAAGAAGATAGTTAAGCATTCACCTAGTAGGTAGTCAGCGTTTAGCTATTTCATAAATAATAAATATATACTCTCGTTATTCAATGTCGATTTTTTTCCAATACTTTTAATTGCCCTTAACCAAATTAAAAAAAGGTCTTCACGGTAAAAAAGGTAGTAGTAAATAGGTAAATCTATTGCTATTTATTGAATTTTCCTTGACTATACAAAAAGTTAATGTAGCAGTATTGATTGAAATTTGTATCAAACCATCAAATTGATGCTTATCAGACGCGGTATTAAACTAGAATAGAATAAGCATGTAAAAAACAATATTATTATGAGCCAAGAAGTGCGTTATTCTCGGTCTTTTATCGAAGACCTTAAAGTTATAGAATCTTTGGCTTACCAGAAAGTATATGATTTTGTTTTTATTAAATTCAGTCAAATAAATTACTTACAAGAATTGCCAGAACTAAGACAAGTTGGAACCAGTGGGATTTTCTATAGATTTACTGTGGAAAATTATTTGATAGGAATAGAAGTAACAGGTCAAATTATTAAATTTATCAGTATTTTGCCAAAGCCAGAAATCTAGTCTTCTAAACTACAAGTTGCAGGAGAGTAAAATATTGAATAAAGTAGTTTTTATGGAATCAAAAGCACTCTGGCAACGCTATATTGATTGGCTTTACTACCACGAAGGATTAGGATTTTACGTTGACATAAGTCTCGTTAAGTTCGATGACTCCTTTGTTGAGATAATGAAGCCTAAATTTGAAAAAGCCTTCCAAAATATGGAAGCTTTAGAAAAAGGTGCGATCGCTAACCCAGACGAAAATCGGATGGTTGGCCACTACTGGCTGAGAGATCCCAATATTGCTCCTACCCTCGAAATAAAACAGGAAATTGTCCAAACTCTGGAACAAATAGAAACTTTTGCTAAGAAAGTCCATAATGGAAAAATTAAACCTTCTAACGCTCCCAAATTTACAGATATTCTATCCATTGGTATTGGTGGTTCAGCTTTAGGCCCCCAATTTGTCGCCGAAGCTCTTGGTCTTGATGACCCACCAATGGAAATACACTTCATTGACAACACGGATCCAGCACGTATAGATCGGGTACTTCACAAATTGGGTGGTCGTCTCAAAAGCACCCTA
>JAKQYG010000542.1 GCA_023356515.1 Trichodesmium sp. MAG_R04
TACTTTACCAAAATCAAATATTTTTAAAGATAAATTCCGTTTAGCTGCTTTAGTTTGTAAAACAGTATGAACCGCATCTAAACTAAATTGACTACTGGTATTAATCGTAATTGTATCTTCACCTAATTCTAAAGTCGTATTAGAATCTTTCAAGTCATAGCGAGCTTTAATTTCTCGGTCTGCTTGATCTATAGCATTCACTAGTTCTTGTCTATCAAAATCGCTAACTATATCAAATGATGATGTAGATGCCATAATTTTTTCAGATATTATTTTAACTTTACTTAATAAAAATTCCTGTCACAAAAATAGCTTACTAAAAATAAACATCTTGCAAAAGTTTGAATTAAATCAAAATATCAAGATATGAATTAACCCCATAATTTCATCTCTCCCTATTGCCTATTTCCTATTCCCTAATGTCTAATTATTAACACTAATTAAGCTTAGAATAAACAAAACAGCTGTACCAGAAGAACTAATAGCAAACATAAGCGATCGCCCAATAGGAACATCCAAAATATAAAATATTGAATAAAAAAATCGCCCAATTACAAAAGCAGCTGATGCTCCTATCGCTAACACTGAATCCTGCTCTGTAATATAAGCCATAAAAGAAGCTGGTGCAAACAAAATAAAAGTTTCAAAAGAATTTTGATGTGCCCAAGTTGCCCTCTTAGCATAATCAGGTAACTTTTCAAACATAGCACGAGGTGCAGCAAAATCATAGCCTACTGTAACACGACCGTAGGCTACTACCAAAAAAGGTGCATAGACCAGGATTGCCCCTAAAACAATACAATCTAAAAAGATTGAAGACGGTGGTAATTCCAACAGACTCATTATTCCTAATAAAATTAACTAATCAAGGTAGAAAAGAGTTACTACTTTACGTTGTTCTTCAGCATCTTTACAAGTTTTTAATAAAGTATGACTATCATGAAAAGCAAAACAAATTAACTGTTGACACCTAGAAATAATTTCTTGGTTACAAATAGAACTTGCTTCGGCTAAAGATAACTGATCGTTTTTGGGGCTTTCTACCAAATGAATTACCTTTTCTAGCTCTTGTCGAGATTCTCTTGCTTGCCGTTCTAGACTTTGAGGTAAAATTACAGTAACTAAATTAGGGTCGGCTCTCATTACCCCCCGAACTACTGCTAAGTTAGTACCCGTTGCACCTGAGGTAATAATATGATTTGAACCTAATACTAAAGCATAACTTAACAACTCAATTAATTGTTGATGAGTAATAGGAACATGACGAGAACCCAACATAGCAATTCTTTTAGAACCTGTTTGTTGAATTGCTAAAAGTTCCTCTAGAAAATCATCTACCTTAGGTATATCAATTGACTGACTCAAAGATTTTATCTATTGTAATAATACTATCAAAGAGATTATAACAAGTAAATATATTTTTGTACATTTATTTCGTAGGAAAAAACACAATTGAGTCGGAAAAATAAATCAATAGAAACTGAAACATCAGGATGGGCAAAAGCTTTGGAGCAACCAGCCTTAGAATTTCCCCTTACTTCCCTTCCCATTATTTCCGGTATAGTACCCCCTGGATTAAAAGGGTCCTTATATAGGAATGGACCTGCCAGATTATCTCGCAATGGACAACGAGTAGGACATTGGTTTGATGGAGATGGTGCTATCCTAGCGGTGCACTTTAATTCATCTGTTTTGGGAGGTCAAGAACCAAAGGCTATTTACCGTTATGTGCAAACAACAGAATACCAGATTGAAACAGAAAAAGGAAGATATATTTTTGGTGGCTATGGAACGAAGCCTCTAGGAAACTTTTGGGATAAAATGACTAAGCCTGTAAAAAATCCTGCTAATACTTCGGTTTTGGCTTTGCCAGATCGACTTTTAGCTTTATGGGAAGGTGGGCATCCTTATGGTATTAACTTACGAACTTTAGAAACTTTGGGTATAGAAGACTTAGGGGGTTTAGAAAATCACCAAAGCTATTCAGCGCATCCGAAAAGAGATAGTATTACAGGAGACATCTATAATTTTGGAGTTACCCCTGGACCAAATAGTTTATTAAATATCTACCGTAGTAATAGCAGAGGAAAAATTCAGCAAAAAAGTCTAATACCTATATCAGGAGTTCCTCTAATTCACGATTTTGTTCTCGCAAGTCCATATCTGATATTTTTGATTTCACCTGTACGTTTACAACTATTGCCAACCTTAACAAAGGGAAAAACCTTTAGTGATGCTTTAACCTGGCAACCAGATAATGGTACACAAATTTTGATTTGTGACTGTTCATCCCTACAGTTAATTAGTCGTCAAGAAACTGAACCTTGGTTTCAATGGCATTTCGGCAATGGTTATCTAGATAAAGACGGCACGGTAGTAATTACTTTAGTCCGCTATGCAGATTTTGACCAAACAAATAACTACCTTCAAGAAGTAGCTAGTGGTCAAACCCATACTATTTCTCAAGGTATTTTCTTTTCAATGCGTCTAGAACCTCAATCTGGTCGTATCATTGATAATTATAAATTGCTAGATACTCCTTGTGAACTTCCCACAGTTCCTCCTGCT
>JAKQYG010000543.1 GCA_023356515.1 Trichodesmium sp. MAG_R04
TAACCCATTCTTGCTCTGTTAAACTACTTGAATATGGCATTTGCCCAACTCTTGTTTATGATAATTGGCGATCGCTACCTAGTATAACACTAGAAGGAAAAGATACCAAATGGGTTCTATAAAGTGAATACACTAACTCAATTGCACAACAGTTTGCTCATTTAACAAAGTTTCATGTGTTAATAAATCCTCCACCGTTATTCTCAGAAACCTAGACTCATCCACCCAAAACAAAACCTTAATTCGATCCCTTCCTGGATTTCCTAAAGGATTTAATTGAGCAATACTACGACCTCCCTCTCTATCATTTAAAAGCTGTACAGCAGTTTGCTCTCCAGAAATTTTCCGAGTAATTAGGCGATCGCCATCAAAATAAACTTCTGTAGCATCAGACTCAGCACCCAACTCTCCCAAAACTAACTCTATACTAGGTTGACTATTCATAGAAGCACCTAAAACTAACTCTATAGGACTACTCATTGGATATGGTTGACCAGACTTAATCAAGGGATGCCAACTATGAGCATTTTTCTTTCTATCCCAATACCGAATACCATAACTGTGATACAAAAAATCCTTAACCTCCACTCCTTGAACTAATTGCAACGCTCCCTGAGAAATTGCCTCAAAAGGTTTTTCACAACGAATTTTTCCAGCATCAAAATATTCCCTTACCCACCTCTGGACAGCCGGAATTTGTACTGTTCCTCCCACCAATAAAACAGCGCCAATTTCTGATAATTCTATTCCTTGTCTTTTTGCCTGCTGCAAAACCCGGCTCATTGACTCATCAAGACTAGCAAAAAAACCATTTTCCCTGAGAATTTCCTCAAAGCCATCTCGACCTAATTCCAACTCATAACTTTCCAAACTTTCATCATCAAAAAAAACTTCTGTTCCCTGTTGCTGCAAAGACAATTGAATTTTTAACTTTTCTGCTAAACGAGTAATTAAAGGGCTCTTTTCTATTCCTTGACTTCTAACAAAATAATCTACCAACCAATTATCAATATCCGAACCCCCTAAATTCTTTCCTGCTTTTGCCAAAACTCTTGCAGTTTTGACCTTTTGATTTGAACTTTGACTAAATGATTTTTCACCCCATTTCAAAATCACACCCAAAGGTTGTTTTCCCATAGAATTATCTAACCTTACCAAGGATAAATCTAAAGTTCCCCCACCAAAATCAATTACCAATAAAATTTCTGCATCTGCCATCCCATAACCCAAAGCTGCAGCAGTCGGTTCATCAATCATTCGTACTTGTTCAACTTGTAGAGACTGACAAACTTCACCTAACCAATTACGATAAGTTTCAAAACTATCTACTGGAACGGTAAAAATTAAAGATTCTACTGGCAAAGGTACCTTCAAAATATCCCCTATAATTTCTTCTAAAAATAACTTTCCTACTTGTTCAAAAGAAACAATTTGACCGTCAAGTTCTGGCAAAAATCCTTGAATCTTTGCACCAATACCTCGTTTAAAATTACGAAAAAATCGAGATTCTGTATTAATGTCGTAACCTTTATCTCTAACTTGTTGACCTATTATTACTTTTTTTTCAGCAGCATTTTCCACATAGGCTAAGCTAGGAATTAAAGGTGGATTTTGCACAGAAATAATTGAGATATTTGGTAACTTGACAATTTCTGCTTCGTTAGTTGTTTGATTCCAACGAGAAATAACAGTATTACTTGTTCCGAAGTCTATAGCTATAGTCATTAGTCATTTAGGGATGAAATTGATATATTGCTTCCTTCTTTAAGGGATCGTGGGACTTTCTCCCCCAGAGGAGTGAACTTGGTTTTTGATAGAAACCTTTGAAGAAGATTATATACCAAGTCCCTACATACTGATTTCTCAGCAAAGGTACTTGACAAAAAAACTAACTATAAAGTCAGCAGAGCGATCGCTCCACTCAATACCAACAACCAGTATATTATTTTCAGGACTTACGCAAAACCGCCATATCTATGGCTTGCTGATTAATTATAAAAGCATTGACAGATAAAGGCTTTAGCCTTATTTGGGAGGCAAAAAACCAGCTTTCGCTACAATTATTAATCAACTTCCATCTCATTCTGTGAAGCACCCAAAAGTAGGTCATTAAAATCACATTACGTATATACACATGATTTTTTATTCAACACAAAATCATAGTCAAATATAAATGTTTCTTTGATGATCACAATGACATGGCAAAAAAAAAGGAGCGATCGCTACAATTATTAATCCACTTCTATCTCATTCTGTGGGGCACCCCAAATAGGTATAGTAGTCGAAGTATAGCACTACGGGTAAGTAAGAAGTCAGAAGTAATCCCTGACTGAATTTCAGCATTTAGTAATGTCCTAACCTTTGCTTCGAGTGCTATAATATCACATTTTTAACCATAGCAAATCATTTCCTTGAGCTCTCGAGGAACGAGGAAAAAATCTGAGACCAAAAGATTTCAACCTTGCATCCTGAAAAAAAATCTGATATATTAAATATAATGGGAGTCGCAGGTATATACACATGATTTTTTATTCAACACAAAATCATAGTCAAATATAACTGT
>JAKQYG010000544.1 GCA_023356515.1 Trichodesmium sp. MAG_R04
TTTGAAATTTTGAAGTGCTGCAACGAGAGCTGCTGCAAAAACATGGTCCAAATTCGTCCATATTACTTTGCGAGCACCCGAGAATTAACGATCCGATCATCATCTTGACGCTCAATCTTATATGCTTAATCCTCAAGGAAGGTCAAAATGAAAGAACAAAATAAAATTAGTAATCTATCTGTTAGTATTGCAGCCAGTATTTGTGCACTGGCAGTGATAATGGTTAGTGGCATCGCATTGTGGAAAAATTCACAACAGGATACCACTAAAACTTCTAATAATTCCCAGACTCTCACAAAACTTCCAACTCAAGAATCACTTTCTCCTCCTCCTGCTACAATTAATCCTCCAGACTCACAAGAAGAGTTTCCTTCGTCTATAAGATCTGAGCCATTACCAATTACAGAAAAGACTGTGGAACTATACTGGGTTAAGGATACTGCTACAGATATTGCTTTAGTGCCCTCTCAGATAAAAATCAAAGCAACAGATGAACCGGAAGCTATTTTAACCGCTGCTTTTGACCGTTTATTATCTCGACCAGAAAATACAGATGTCATGAGCGCCATACCCGAAGGAACCAAAGTTCAAGCCTTAACTGTTGAAAATAAGGCTGTCTACATTGACTTATCTGAGGAATTTACTCATGGAGGTGGGAGTGCTTCAATGATAGGGCGTTTAGGACAAGTTATCTATACTGCCTCTAGTTTAGAACCAGATGTTAAAGTTCGGATTTTTGTGGAGGGCAAACCCTTGGAAATACTAGGGGGTGAAGGATTAGAAGTATCTCAACCTATTACTCGGCAGGATTTTCAACAAGAGTTTCAATTTTAGATATTTCCCTATGGGCAAGGCTATAGTCCAAAATACAAAAAAAGTCAAAAATAATCTATGACTAAGTTTGATAATTTAGAAATTTCAGAGTTTTAGTTGGGGTTAACTAACATGAGAGGTTGATTGTATTCTACGGGTTCTCCATTCTTAACTAAAATTTCCATTATTTGTCCAGATACCTCTGCTTCAATCTCATTCATTACCTTCATTGCTTCAATAATACAAACTGTTTGACCAGAAGTAATCTGATCGCCCACTTCCACAAAAGGTAGTTCATCAGGATTAGAAGCGCGGTAAAAAGTACCAACAACTGGAGACAAAATTTCTTCAAATTTGTTAGAAGCTTTAGGTGTCGCTAATGGAGAGATTGCATTGGTTTCTGATGTAGCTATTGTTTCCAGTGAGGCTACATTAGGAGAAACTAATTCGGAAATAGCATCGCTCTGCTTAGTAGAAGGTAATGAAAGGCGATCGCTAAGTGAAGTTCCTTTGCGTACCACCAGCTCTAAATCTCCACTTTTTAAAGTCAACTCCGAAATATTAGTTTGGTCTATTGCTGTTAGTAGTTCCCGAAGTTGATGTAAATCTAATTGCACAGTTCGTATATCCCCAGTTAATTGGTGTTAAACTAAATTAATTTAGAATAGAAATATCAAATTTATTAATGCTTTAGTAAATTAGAAAGTCAGAAAAAATTTTCACTTAGGAATAAAGATTTTGTTATCTACACAAGTTAAATTTCTGAAACTCTATATCTTTATGAGTTTTTGTAACAAAATTCTGGACTTTATTTAATTCTCATTCCTAGATACATACAAAGCAGATTCCAGATTAATGGAGAAAAAGCAATTATGCTTTATATCTTCTTTTATTCTCAAATTCTCCAGAATAAATACCAAATTTGCACAAACTTGGAGAATAAGAACGACAAATTTGGTCTGTTAAAAATTATCTCTATGGAATGGGAAATTGTGTGTAATAGCTCAACCAATTGTCATTGCTTCATTAAGTACTATAAATACAGAACTTGATACCAAAAGGCAGGGGTATTATTCCCCTACCAGGAATACTTATAAGCACCCTGGAATTACTCTCTGCCCAAATAAGAGTCATTACGAGTATCTATCTTAATTCTTTCTCCTTTGGATATAAACAAGGGAACCATAATTTGAGTGCCTGTTTCTACAGTAGCAGGTTTACTACCACCACTAGCAGTATCTCCTTTAATACCAGGGTCAGTTTCGGTTACTTCTAATACTACCGATTTTGGCATATCCACTTCTATTACTTGTTCACCCCACTTAATAACATTGACCTCCATACCCTCATTTAGGTACTTAACACCCTCGCCAATTTCCTTGGAGCTTAACCTGGCCTGTTCATAGGTTTCCATATCCATAAATACAAATTGGTCAGCATCTTTATATATATACTGCATAGCTCTCTTGTCCAAAGTAGCTTGAGGGACTGTTTCTCCAGCTCTAAAAGTTCGCTCCACAACATTGCCATTTTGTGCATTTTTGAGCTTTGTTCTAACAAAAGCAGAACCTTTTCCTGGTTTAACGTGGAGAAATTCTACTACTCGCCAAACTGAACCATCTAATTCAATAGTTACACCGGGGCGAAAATCATTACTAGAAATCATATAGTACTGTGATTGCGGTTTTGAATTATTTCAATTAGAACTGAGTATTATAGCAGTTCTTTAATCTATAAAGTACAGTTTT
>JAKQYG010000545.1 GCA_023356515.1 Trichodesmium sp. MAG_R04
CTGGTTTGCCCAAAATATTCATGCCACTAATTTTTTGTGTTCTATAGAATTAATTTGTTTAATTTGTTGGCTCAAAATAGTAATGATAATTCATGTATCTTTTTGTGCTACAGAATGAAGTGCGGAATGTGGGATTAAGTAAAACCTATAGGCAGTTTACCACCCAATACGGTGCTACTCAGATTAATATAAAAAGTGATGGAACTATTTTTTAATTAGTTATTATGGACTCAATCTCAATTACTGGAATTCGCTGCTACGGATACATTGGATTTTTTCCAGAAGAGAAAGTATTAGGTCAATGGTTTGAAGTAGATTTAACTTTAGGATTAGATTTGACTGTTCCTAGCAAAAGTGATGCCTTAGAAGATACCGTGGATTATAGTAGTATAGTTAAGACTGTTCAAGAACTGGTGAAAAATTCAAAGTTTTCTTTATTAGAAAAAGTAGCCGATGCGATCGCTACAGTTATTTTACAACAGCCATTAGTACAAGATGTCAAGGTTAGTTTAACGAAACTAGCTGCCCCGATCCCCGATTTTAGTGGCAAAGTTACCATTGAAATTACTAGAGTAAAGTGAGGAGCATTCACATTGCTATGAAAAGTTTTCCTTACTTTTGCCGAGAATTACCGGGCTTGATATATCTGTACTTTTGCTTCGACTGCTATACTGCCTAATAGCGGAGATTGCGGTGATTTAGTTCGGTTATACCAACATAAATAATGGCTCAATATCGATACCCTAAGTATTAAGTAAAGTATACTCTTCTCAAGATACCCAATCATAGAATATTAAAGTCTCTATAGAAGTCTGAATTTATTACTTAATAAATTAAAATTATTTATTCATTTATTTTCTATTTTCAAAAAAAATGCACAGCTATATATTACCAACTTTAAGTGACATTTTTGCCTTAGAAAGATCAAATAATGATTTATCTACAACAAAAACGGAATTAGCCAGGGAAAATACTCCTTCTTCTATAGCACAGAGGAATCAAGATTTATATTTAAAGGCTCAAAAGGAATGGTATAGTGCTATTGCTACAATTAATCAACTTCTGGAAAAGTTAGTAAAAATTTCAGATTCTCAAGATTTAAAAAATCAAGAGATCACAAAAACTGACAAAGAGAAAGAAATCAAAAAAACTACTCCTGTAATAAGAAATTGGGAATCTCGCACTAGCTCAAAATTCCCTACTTCTAATTCCTTACTTTCTCATGTCAAATCATATCATGGATTAGTATTATCTGGAATGACTCCTGTCTTAACAAATCCTACTTTAACTAGTAGTTTTTATACTTCAGTTTTTACTAGTGAAATACCAAAATATTTAGACTGGTTTTCCATGTTAAGATGGCAAACCTTATCTTTATTGCCAGCAGCAGACAGTATAAATTCTTTACCTGTTGCTATACCAATATTACCTTTATCCACTAAAGACCCGATAACAAATGAACAGTTTTGTTTGGTTTTGACTGCTGAATTTAGTTTAGTTATGGTCTTCGGAAAAAATCAGGAAAATGCACCAGCTTTTCTATTTTCTTTTGACCCAAAAATAGTCAAAAAAGCATGGATTGTCTTACAGCAAAGAATAGTATTGCCGAAATATTTTGATTCCGAAAATTTTGATCATTATCAAGATTTTATTGATCAATATTCTCAACAATTAGCTATATTAGATAATATTTTTGATCAATTTTTACCTCTTGCTCCTGACTACAAAATCGTAATGGAGTTTAGTCGTTTATTATTGTATAATTTACCAACTGCAAATACTAAAAATGAAATATTAGAAGTCAATATTTCTGGTAAAAGTGGAGAAAAGCAAAAAACTACTACATCACTACAATCTACTATTGAAAATCTCAAATCTCCTGATGTGGAATTGTTACAAGCGATCGCCCATGAAGTAAAAACCCCTTTAGCAACAATTCAAACTTTAACCCGCCTTTTATTAAAACGTCCTAATCTAAATCCAGAAGTAATGATAAAGCGTTTACAAATAATTGATGCTGAGTGTACTTCTCAAATAGAACGCTTTAACCTAATTTTTAGAGCAGTAGAATTGGAAACTCAGCAACCCTTAAAACAACACTATCCATATCTACAATTAACAACTATTCCTTTAGCTCAAGTCTTTCAAAATAGTATTCCTCGTTGGCAACAAAAAGCAACTCAAAGAAATCATACTTTGAAAGTAATTTTACCTCCCAAAATGCCAACTATTATTAGTGACCCTACTATGCTTGACCAAGTATTAGGAAATCTGATTGAAAATTTCTCCCGTAATTTACCTCCAAGCAGTCTTATAAAGGTGGAAGTAATGTTAGCTGGTAGTCAACTAAAATTACAGCTTAAATCTGATTCTGATATTGGTGAAAAAAGTTGCTCACCTTTTACGAGTTATGCAAAAACACCTTTGAAATCTATTGGTCCTTTATTAATGTTTCAACCGGAAACAGGTAGTCTTAGTTTGAATCTAAAAGTGACTAAAAATTTGTTTCAAGCAATAGGAGCAAAATTAGTA
>JAKQYG010000546.1 GCA_023356515.1 Trichodesmium sp. MAG_R04
CGGCTGAAAGCCAAGTACGAAAATAATGGCACTTGTGCGATCGCTAACTTTTTCCCTCTGGACATTATTATCTAATACTTTTGTTAAAAATATACAATTAATTTTGTCTAATCACTTAGCTCCTCCCGTAGCCTCCTTCTGCAAAATAGATAGTAAATTTCTGCTAAAAACTGATTTTAGAGATGCAATTTTTTCTTTCTCTTCCAATGTCTGAATATAACTGAAAGACTGAATTGCTAAAGCACGAAATAATGGATTGTGATAAGATTGAAAATCCCTCAAATTTCCCTCTATTGGGATATTTAAGATCTCCACAAATGGTTTGAGTCCATGCTTT
Organism: Trichodesmium sp. MAG_R04; assembly: GCA_023356515.1. Taxonomy (GTDB): domain Bacteria; phylum Cyanobacteriota; class Cyanobacteriia; order Cyanobacteriales; family Microcoleaceae; genus Trichodesmium. Next base: position 338 of record JAKQYG010000546.1, read on the forward strand.
TGTAGAATTCCCTCAACGAGATATAGCCTTTTCCAGGGTTGGAAATATTTCTTGAGGGCACAAAGTAGCTCATATCCATTTTTTGGAAAAGTATAATCTTTCATAACATCATATTATTTAAGTTGATTTGCTTTATCAAAAAAGGAAGAGAGTCATAAAGTATTAAAAATTTTTCTTTTTAATAATAAAATATATTTTGAAAGTAAAAACTACAAGTTATTTTTTGACTTTCAACCTATTTAAATTTTTACCATCATGCAGCGCTACCTTGCAGTCCATTAATTGTTAGCATTTCTTCAGTAGCTAGAACAGCATCTTGGCCTTGAATTTCAATTTTGATCATCATCTTAATTCACTCAGTTCAGAAATTATTGAGCTGATCAACAGCTCACTTTCGATCAAGCAGACCATAAACTGTAGAGGCCAGCAATAAAAAAGCCTCAGAGCTGCAATTTATCGCAACTAATTACATTCTATTATTCTATGATGTGTCCAGAAAGGAGTTGGAAACTATAGCAGTACAAAAAGACGTTAGGACACTTTCTAACTTCTTTCATGTCCTAAAAGGGTCCTAACCTTAGCACGTAGCGCTATAGGGACACTAAAATTAAGTCATTAGGCATTTCTCATGAAGAATTGAAGAGAACTTTAAGAGACTGGCCTCAAGAAATTATTTGCTGATGTTCAGTTCCGTTGATCTATAACCATCATATTACTTGAGAAAAGTTAGCAATTCGTCCTAATTTTATCTATAATTATTGTCTAAATCCCTTAATTAATGATTAAGTAGGATGACATAAACTATAGTATTATTGTCGCTGGTGGGCAATCCAACGAGGAGCTTTGGCTCGGTAGAAGTCCCCGTGCTTCCAGACCGGGGAGGATGTCAAAATATTAAAGAAAATAAAAGAAAATATTATAATTTTTTTTCAATTTTGATTTGAGTTCACCCTACTTTTAATACTTATATATATAAGAGACTATGGCTATTGGCTATCTTTCCTTTGTTCTTCATGCCCATCTACCCTTTGTACGACATCCAGAAAGCAATTATGTTTTAGAAGAAGAGTGGCTATTTGAAGCAATTACTGAAACCTATGTTCCCCTAATCCAAATGTTTGAGGGTTTAAAGCAAGATGGTGTAGATTTTAAATTAACCATGAGTATGACACCAACCTTAGTGTCTATGCTACGAGACCCCCTACTACAAAGCCGCTACGAAAACCACTTAACCCTACTTCAAGAATTAGCAGAAAAAGAAATTCACCACAATATTTACAACGGCCATATCCGTTACCTCGCAGAACATTATGCTACTCACTTCAAAAATGTTCGGGAACTTTGGGAACGTTATAACCGTGACTTAGTTACTGCATTTAAGCAGTTTCAAGACAGCAACAACCTAGAAATTATGACCTGTGGAGCTACCCATGGCTACTTCCCATTGATGAAAATGTACCCACAGGCAGTTTGGGCCCAAATAGAAGTTGCTTGTCAACATTATGAAGAAAACTTTGGCCGTCGCCCTAGAGGCATTTGGGTGCCAGAATGTGCTTATTATGAAGGTCTAGAAAGATTACTGGCGGATGCCGGTATACGTTACTTCTTAATAGATAGCCATGGTCTACTCTACGCTCGACCTAGGCCCAGATACGGGAGTTATGCTCCTATTTTTACAGAAACAGGAGTTGCTGTTTTTTCTAGAGACCATGAATCTTCTCAGCAAGTATGGTCTTCCCAAATAGGATATCCAGGAGACCCAGAATATAGAGAGTTTTATAAAGATTTAGGCTGGGAAGCAGAATATGAATATATTAAGCCTTATATTATGCCCAATGGTCAGCGCAAGAATACTGGCATTAAATACCATAAAATCACAGGTTATGGTTTGGGATTAGGAGATAAAGAACTTTACGACCCATATTGGGCGAGAGAAAAAGCCGCAGAACACGCTGGTAATTTTATGTTTAATCGAGAGCGTCAGGTTGAGTATTTATACAATATTATGGAGCGATTCCCGATGATTGTTTCTCCCTACGATGCTGAATTGTTTGGTCACTGGTGGTATGAGGGGCCTTGGTTTTTGGATTTCCTATTCCGCAAAACTTGGTATGACCAAAGTACTTATCGGATGACTCATTTGGCAGATTATTTACAGAAACATCCT
>JAKQYG010000547.1 GCA_023356515.1 Trichodesmium sp. MAG_R04
ATCGGCGCGACTTCCTGAGACCCGGCGAGTTGCCATGCGACCCCCCACTCCTCTAGATTTTTCTACTACCACTACTGAATAACCAGCTTGCTGTAGTTCTTGGGCGCAGACTAAACCAGCGATACCTGCACCAATAACGGCAATATCAAATTTTTGTGACTTGTTCATATGTTTGTATTGTCTATTTAAGTAGAATCTAAAATGATATTATACCTACTTAAAAATTTTACCTGAAAACTATGCACCTGATTTTTCTTGATTAACTGCGGAAAATAATGCTGAATAATCTAATTCTGATAAACCTAATTCAATGGTTTTCTCTAAAACTTGACGCAGTCCTTCTTGAATACTGACATCAAGTCCTAAAGATTCTGCTACATTAATAAATATATTTGTATCTTTTAATAAGTGTTTGGCTGGAAAGTTGGGATTTTCGTAATTTCTCTCCAACATCCGTTGTAATTTTTTATCAAATGTTGGAGCATATAAGGCGCTATCCCTAAGAATTTTCATAAATATATCTATGTCTATTCCTTCCCGAATTATTAATCCTAAACTTAGAGCAAAAGATGTTGTGAGAGAGCCTATTAATTGATTCATTGCTAATTTAATTGCAGCAGCGCTACCTACGGGGCCAATATGTAATGGTTGAGGACTAAATATTTTCAAGAAACTAGACCATTTTTGATATTGTTCTGGGGAAGCTCCTACCATAATTATTAAGTTGCCTGATTTTACCTGTGGAATGCTGCCTAAAACAGGAGCTTCTAAATATTCTCCACCACAAGCTACAATTTCATCTCTGATTTCTTTGCTTTCTACGGGGGAAATAGTTCCCATTTGAATTACTGCTGATTGGCATAGATACAGCTATAGTATAATGGGGCTTTTTAACTCTTAGGTTATTGAGAAAAATTTGTGCCTCTGGATCATTAGGTTTTGATTTCAAGTAATCAGTTAAAATTCTAATTGCAGTATCAGATTGGCCATCGGCAATTGCATTAACTGCTTTTTCTCTTGGAGGGGTAAAGCTTTTTTTCGTCAAATGCTAATGATTTTTCTCCAAATGTAATGCGATTGGTAATATCATTGGCAGTAATACTACTATTTGGTTGACAAGAAACGAAGATAAAGACTGCCACACTAAGGAGTATCAAATTTAGCAGTTTAGTTTGTAATATCTTGTTCATAAATCAAAATTTAGATAAAATCAACTAACGTTAGTTCTTAGGAGAATTAAACTATACAAAGAGGTTAAAAGACTTAATTAACTACTTTACTTTAGAGAGTGATTTACAGTGACTAGCTCTGGTCAAAATTAAATCAAAATTTTCTAATTTACGGTCAGTGCTGAGATGCCCCTTTGGAGCATCTATCGTAAACCTAAGATCATTTTTCGAGAGGTAACCATCCCTATCCTTATCTGTTCCTGTTTTCCATCCTACGGCGATCGCGAACCGTCGCCAGACCCGAACATTATTTCTAAAAGTTTCCAGGTTATCCCCATTCTCATCAATTACTTGGAGTTGGGCAGTGTAGCCAAATTTACCGTTAGATCTTTGTGTCCAAATTTTATCAATTCGCTGCAAATCTTGGCAAGGAAATTTTTCTGCCTCTGGCTTAGATATGTAAGAGTAATCTCCATCTTGATCACCAATTTGGTTAATTAATTGCCAATTCTGTTCATCTGCCTTGCGCCATTGTCCTACTGCTGCTAAAATATCTAAACGATTGTACATTGTTTCCACATTTTTCTCCTTCCCTGCTTTTATAACGATAGAATCAATAATAACAGAAGCAACACCAACCAAAGCAACAATACCAAAAGCAATTCCTAAACGTTTCTGAAAAAGTCGACTTTTATCAATATTCTTTTCATGTAGGGTCATATTATTTTTGATCTTTCTCCTGTTGTCCTCAGTGAGTAAGGGATAATTTTTTAGTAGCCAGAGCCGGACTAATTCAACTTTTATTTGATAACCTTTGTCTTTTTCTTCTAAAAAGTCTAATTCCTGTAAACGTTTTCCTGCTTGCCTTAAATCCGATATTGATATTTTTGTATGTGGTTTGATAATCTTTTCATTAATCTCTTCTAGGCTGACAATTTCCATTTCTTGATCTTTTTCCCTTTTTTGAGCTTCTGCTACTGCACAAAAAAATAATTTTTCATTTTCATCCAAAGGTTCTATAAAACCTTGTAATACTGGCCTGGCTCCTTTCATTACTTGAGGTAAAATTGACTCTACATCACTAATTTGAACTTTCTTGTTTATTTTGTTGTTCTCAGGCCTACAAAGATTAAAAATATTAAAGCATATTTGTTGCGTCAAAGAAGGGTGGCCTGCGGATAGTTTCCAGATTTTATTTATTGCATCTGGTTCATATTCCAATGTTTTCTTAGCTGTCTTAACAATCAATTCTTGTGTACTTTCCTTATCTAGTAAACCAACTTCTATAGGCCTTTGATCTTTTTTTTGTAAAAAATT
>JAKQYG010000548.1 GCA_023356515.1 Trichodesmium sp. MAG_R04
TATATATTAGAAGATGGAGGTATGAAAACCACCAATATTCAACAGTTAGAATTTAAGCAAAAAGTAGACCCTTATGGATTATTAAATCCGGGAAAAATGAAAGCTTGGTTAGAGAAATAGAAAAAAATTCATGTAGTGCGGATATCTTGCCTGCGTGGGTGTACCTCGTTTATTATTAAAAATAACGATTTATCTTAAAAACTGGATTTTTTGTGTAAGTCCTAAACATGTAAATACGTCATAGAAAACTGCTATAAATAAGGGAACTAACAAATTGGAAGTTATTAATCTTTTTAGCAATTTACCAACTATTGAAACCAAACGAATCCTTTTAAGAAAAATGTCCCTCAAAGACGCAAAAGATATGTTTGAATATGCTCAAGACTCACAAGTGTCAAAATATGCAGGTTGGAATGTTCATACTTCTATTCAAGATAGTAAATTGTTTTTAAAACATACGATTAATAAGTATAAAAAAAATCATATTTCTTCCTGGGGTATTGTTCACAAAGCAGAGAAAAAATTTATTGGTACTGCTGGATTTACTGACTGGAATTTACAACACAACTATGCAGAAATTGGCTATACATTATCTCGGAAATATTGGGGAAAAGGCTATATGACTGAGGTAGTTAATGCTATTATTTATTTTGGGTTTAGAACGATGATGTTAAACAGAATTGAAGCTAGATGTGTAATTGAAAATATAGCTTCTGCTAGAGTAATGGAGAAAGTAGGTATGAAATATGAGGGTATTCTGCGGCAATGCATGTTTATGAATGGAAAATATTGCAATTTGAAAATTTATTCGATTCTCAAAGAGGAATTTAGTGGGAAACAATATGATGATTCTATTAAAATATCTACTAGGGTATGTGGTTTTCATCCATTTTAAGTAATCTCTATTTTGATTAGTCTCAATGTAAGTAAGCTTTTGTGCATTTAAATGACTTATTATTGCATGCCTCCTTCAGAGGATATTCTGAATTATAACTTGCTAATTTGAACTGTATTGCTGTATAATTTTAACAATTTCTGCTATTGTATTTAACAAAAAATGGAAACTGAAACTCAAAAAAATAATTCTCACTATAGTCTGATTTCTCCAGCTATTTCTGAGAGTAAATTGTCAACATATTCTCCTCTCAAATTAGGAATTCTAGCTTCTGGAAGTGGGAGTAACTTTGAGGCTATTGCAAAAGCGATAAATAATCAAAAATTAAATGCTCAAATTCAAGTAATGATTTATAATAATCCAGAAGCTAAGGTAATATTTCGAGCAGAAAAGTGGGGTATTCCATCGGTATTTTTAAATCATCGAGAATACAAAAATCGAGAAAAATTTGATAGCCAAATTGTCACAACTCTACAAGAATATGATGTAGAGTGGGTGATTATGGCTGGTTGGATGCGAATTGTCACTAAAATTTTAATAGATGCTTTTCCTAATCAAATTATTAATATTCATCCTAGTTTGTTGCCTAGTTTTAAAGGGATAAAAGCAGTTGAACAAGCTTTAAAGGCAGGGGTGAAAATAACTGGTTGTACGGTACATTTAGTAGATATAGAAGTTGATAATGGTCCGATTTTAATGCAGGCTGCTGTACCAATTTTACTTGATGATATACCAGAAACTCTCCACGAGCGAATACAAGTGCAAGAACATAAAATTATTGTGAGCGCTATTGCTCTTGCTGCATCAAGAAATCAGGTTTTAAGTAGTAGTTAAATCTCAGCATTTACCTCAAAAATGAAAGGATTAATCTAATTATTTAGGATTAGTATATTTGCTAAAAAAAGCAAAATTTATCCTTACACTGAAACTATTCTAGAATATTGCGATCGCTATCATATTCTAGGTGGCAATAAAATCATTAAAGCATTCCGTCATTGGGTCAAAGCCTTTCATAATTAGTAGACCACAAAGGGCAGCATATTCAAAGTCCCAGAGCAAGTTATTTTTCTAGGAAACCAGATGACAGCTGTTAAACCCTACGGTAATTATGGGTAAGCCCTACAAATATCATAACTTTTGACATTTAATATTTGACTTTTGACTAAAAATGTCAACTCATCAAATAATAGATTAACTTAGATATTGGATATACCAATGAGAGTGAAAATGATCCAACAGTCTAAACCTCAATATTCTCTATCCTGGATTAGCAAAATTGCAAAAGTCCCAAAATCAGAGTGGGATGCTCTAGCCCAACCCCTCAAAACTCCTTTCCTAGAATGGGACTGGCTCCACAATATAGAAACTTCTGGTAGTGTAGGTGGTAGAAGTGGATGGCTACCACAACATTTAACAGTATGGCGGGACAGACAACTCATAGCAGCAGCACCACTATATATTAAAGGCCACAGCCAAGGTGAATTTGTCTTTGACCATCAATGGGCCGAAGTTTCCTATCGCTTAGGTATTGAATATTACCCAAAGTTATTAGGAATGTCACCTTTTACTCCTGCTGAAG
>JAKQYG010000549.1 GCA_023356515.1 Trichodesmium sp. MAG_R04
GGAGTAACAGTTGAAAAGTTCTGGGAAATTATTAATCCAGTCATTTCCACAGAAGGAAAAAGAGGTGTTTCTCAACCTGCTATTAGTATTCTTACTCCTACTTGGAATTCTTCTTTAGATTGGTTTGTGGAAACAGTTTTAAGTGTTATTAAGCAATCTATTATTAACTGGGAATGGTGTATTGTTGATGATTGTTCTAAACAAGAAGAAATTAAGAATGTTTTGACAGGTTTAGCAGAAAAAGAACCGAGAATTAAAGTTTTACTTTCAGAAGAAAATGGTAATATTAGTGCTGCAACAAATAAAGCTCTAAAAATGGCTACAGGAGAATTTATTTGTATGTTAGACCATGATGATGCTCTTGCACCTACAGCTTTGGAAGATAGTTTAAATAAATTGGCAGAAGGATTTGATGTGGTTTATTCTGATGAAGATAAAATTGATTTTTCTGGGTTAAATTATATTCATTCATTCTTTAAACCTGACTGGTCCCCTGAATATTTTCGTGGTGTTATGTATGTGGGTCATTTATTATGTGTACGTCGAGAAATAGCTTTAGCTGTTGGAGGTTTTAAGAGTGAATTTGATGGGGTGCAAGATTATGAGTTTATGTTACGAGTTTCTGAGCAAACTAATAAAATTGCTCATATTTCTAAACATCTTTATCATTGGCGACAAGTTCAAGGAAGTATTTCGGGAGATACTGATGCTAAAGCAGGTATTGAAGTAGCACAACAGGCTGCTATTAATGCTCATTTAGAAAGAATTGGTTTAGCAGCAAAGGCGGAATCTGCTTTGGGTAGACATCGGGTAAATATTAATCCTTTGCCAAGAAATAATTATCCTTTGATTAGTTTGATTATTGCTATTCCTAATATTTCGGAAAATCTCAATCAATGGTTGGAAAATTTCTTGTCTGTTTCTACTTATCCTGAAAATGAAGTAATTTTAATTGGTGGCAATGGAACAGATAATTTAATCCAAAATCCTGTTGTGAAGGTTTTAAGTTTATCAGGTAAGTTTAATTATTCTCGTGCTTATAATTTAGCTGCAAAAACTGCCAAAGGTGAATATTTTGTGTTTCTAAATACTAATTTAAAACCTGCAGTTGAAGATTGGCAAAGACATCTTTTATATTATGCGGAACAATCTGATATTGGTGCTGTGGGAGGATTTTTAGTTTTCCCTAATGGAACTGTTGAACACGCAGGTATTGTGTTAGGAAAGTTGGGAAAAGTTAATTATGTGATGCGGGGTTTTCCTACTAATGATGATGGTTATGCAGGTTCTTTAGTTTGTGCAAGAGAGGTGTCTGCTGTAAGTAGAGATTGTTTGATGGTGAGTCGGGAAAATTTTGAATTAGTAGGTGGTTTTAATGAACATTTTTTCTATGATTATCAGGATGTTGATTTGTGTTTGAAGTTACGGAAAAAAGGTAAGGAAATTATATTTACTCCTCGCAGTATTTTAATTAACAATGAATCAGAGAAACATAGACAGGAAAATTATGATGTGGTTGATTATATGTTGTTGTTAGACCAATGGCAAATTGATATGGATCTGGGGGATCCATATTACAATGTTAATTTTGATATTCAACAGAATAATTATTCTGTTGTTGTTTAGCGATCGCTCTGTCTAGTATAAGTCAGATAGAAAGAAAAAACCATTTTTATTGTGGCTAATTAATCAGATTTAATATTAGACAGCTATTTCTATTATTGTTCCCTTTTTTTCAAAATTGATTCCTTCTTAACTTTTCCTGGTTCAATTACATATTCGGTGTAATAAATCATAAAATGGTTGCCAATTATCCTCTAGTGTAATTGGTTCCCAAACTGACTCAATTACAGCTCTAATTAAACTTTGTTGCGGATTATATTTTTGTAACCTTTCCGCCATTTCTTTTAATTCATGATCAGAATAAGTCTGTAAAAGATGATAATAATATTGCCGCCATGGTTCAATTAATTCTGGCTGTTGAAAATTAGCAAAAATCTGACTAATATCATCACGCCATTGGGAAGAAAATTTTTGTCTCAATTCCCAAAAGAAATCGTGGTATCCAACCTGAGAGTCTGCTAGCATTTTTATAGTTAGTTGAAGTAACTTTTCTGTATCTGCTTCAGACAACTGTTCAAACCCTAATCTCCTGATCATTAATTGCCGATATTCATGGAGATAAAAACTATCAAATTTTTCTAAAGCTGACTCCATATTCTGCCTTTCAATAACTGCGGCTAATGCTTCTTTAAGTAAGTGTAAATTTGACTTACAAACTAATGGTTGATGACCGTAACGATAAAGACCAGAATAATCAAAATAAGCTGCTGTAAATTTGGGATTATATGTGGGAATAAAAGAGTATGGACCATAATCAAAACTTTCTCCAGTAATTGACATATTATCTGTATTTAATACACCATGACAAAATCCAGCAGCCATCCATTGAGCAACTAAT
>JAKQYG010000055.1 GCA_023356515.1 Trichodesmium sp. MAG_R04
GTTTAAGTCCCAATGATTTTTTCTACAGGTTAAATTTACTAACCATATTTACGCTGGATTTTAAAATACTCTTTTTGAGAAAAAATAAACTCTAAACAGCTTTCCAGGATTTCATGATCTGAAAGATGTGGAGTTGCGTGACGATTTAATTATATTGTTACTAGGAGGTCATGAAACAACCTCCATGAGTATAACCTGGGCATTGTACTGGATTCACCGCTTACCACAGGTCTATGATAAGCTTATGGCTGAATTAGACACTCTTGGCGATAATCCAGATTCAAGTGCGATTACTAAGCTTCCATATTTGAATGCAGTCTGTCACGAGACCCTACGTATATACCCACCCACCATTTTGGGAGCGTATCGTATTGCCCAAGAGCCTATAGAAATTATGGGCTACCACTTTGAGCCAGGTACATACATTTTGCCTTGTATATATTTGACCCACAGGCAAGAAGATTTATATCCAGAACCGAGTCATTTTAGACCAGAGCGTTTTTTAGGCCGACAGTTTTCAGTTTATGAATTTGTGGCTTTTGGTGGCGGAAGCCGTCGGTGTATTGGATATGCGTTGTCTTTGTTTGAAATGAAATTAATCCTGGCGACAATTCTCACTAATCTAAAACTAGCCCTACCTGATAACCGTGTTATCAAGCCTGTACGTAGCGCCTTTACTGTTGCACCTTCTCCAATGTATATGATTCCTACCTAACAGCTATTATGGAAAACCTAGAATTAATAACGAATAGCACTGTAACTTGTGAGTATGAGCTTTCAAATTTTGATATCACAGCTGGAAAGTTTAGTCCTTATTATGGGACGATCAGTTGGTACCAAAATAGAATTGATGCTCGCAGACTGAAAAAAGCATGTCAACAAATAGTTGATAGCGTACCAATTTTAGGAGGGAGATTGGTAAAGAAATTGTTTAGTCCCATAAAGGTTGTCTGTCAAGCCAAAAAACATGGTATTGGTTTTATTGAGGTCGATCTAGGTAAGCAGGAGATAAATCTTGATAACTTATTAGAGGCAAAAACCTATCTAAAAAATGTTTTCAATATTCCAGAAAAAAGTGTAGATGCTATCAATACAGATGCTCCATTAATTTATTTAATTTTGAATTATAATCAAACTTATAGTGGCATCACTTTACTGGTAAATCATTTGATAGTTGGTGGTGGAACGTATTTCCAATTCTTAGAACATTTAGCTAAAGCTTATGGAGATCCAGATTATGTTTCTAAGTCCGAACCACTATGGACAGTAAATTTTAACAAAATAGATAATTTTCTCAATGCTAGATTGAAAGAAAGGTCATGGAACGAGAAACTGTTAAGTTCGACATTTATCTTTGCTTATCTTTTGAGATCTTTGTTCACAAATAAAAGTGATTGGAGTTGTATTAAGTGTATCTTAACAAAGGAAAATTTAGATTTAATTAAGCAAAAAATTCAAAAAATGTATGATGGCGAAACTGTGTACAGCAGAAATGATGCTTTATTGGAATTTTTATCAGTTACTCCTATCAAACGATTTATAATTGTGATCAATCTAAGATATAGAAAATTCGATATACCAGAAAATTATTTAGGAAATGCTGAAACTATAGTATCAGGTTTAACTCAACCAGAAAATAACTATATGTTAAAACATTCTGATGTTAGAAAAACAATAAATGAGCTTCGGGGACTATATAGTTTTCTACCAGTTTTTAATAGTGAATTCTTAATAATAAATAGTTGGATTAAATTACAAAGTTTACCAAGCTTTGGTGAAAACGATATCGTTCTTCAAAAAAATTTTGAATTTGACGATAAACCTTTCGATCTATCATCATTTCCCTGTAGAAATGCCCTATTATATAGATTGACAAAAAATAAATATTTATTGATGTATTTCAACTTGAAAAATGTTGTATCCCAAATCGAAAATAAATTAAGAGATATTGGTGTGGAAGACATCGTTATTGAAACCTATTGAATAATAAACCACACATAATATAACTCAAAGCGATTGGCCGTAGGCCACGCGAGGCGCGATCGCACAGATAACATTAAATAAAATAACTGGAGCAAAGTAGAACTATGAACTTAATTCAATTCGTACAAGACCTTTCTCTCAAAGGGGTTAAATTATGGAGTGATGAAGGAAAGTTAAGAACTGGAGGTTCCCAAGAAGTACTGACAACTGATGTTATGGCCGAATTAGAGCAGTATAAATCAGAAATCTTACACTTACTAAACAAAAATCCAGATATAGCCCAAGTCCATCCCCTTTCTTATGGTCAAAAAGATCTCTGGTTTTTGTGGCAGCTATCACCCCAGAGTCATAATTATAATGTGTCATTTTCGGTTCGGATTTACTCCAAGGTAGATCTAACTATTTGGCAACAGGTTTTTCAAGCTCTAAGGGAAAGGCATCCACTACTACGGAGTACATTCCCGAAGTTGGGCGAACAACCAGTTAAACAAATACATCAACATCAAGAGTTAGATTTTTTACAGATAGATGCTTCTAGTTGGAGTGAAGAGGAGTTATACAAAAAGGTAGTTGAAGCTCACAGACATCCCTTTAATTTAGAAACAGAATCAGTGATGCAAGTTAGGTGGTTCACTTGCTCAGAAGCAAACCACATTATGTTACTGACAATACACCACATTGCTTTAGATGGTTGGTCACGCAACTTAATTGCCACAGAGCTGCCACAACTCTACCAAGCTAAACTAAATGGGGTTGAGGCATCCCTACCGTTACTAAAGCATTCTTATCAAGATTACGTTCGTTGGGAAAAAGAGTTATTAGAGGGAGAAAAAGGAGAAAAACTTTGGGAATACTGGCAACAAAAATTGGCAGGGGAATTACCAGTATTGAATTTGCCCACAGACAAACCACGACCCCCTATAAAAACTTATAATGGTGGCAGCTGCCCCTTCAAGTTATCTGAAAAGCTGACTGAACAACTAAAGGAACTAGCTCAAACAGAGAAGGCAACTCTGTATATGACTCTGTTGGCTGCTTTTCAAGTTCTGCTTTATCGTTACACAGGCCAAGAGGATATCTTGGTAGGTTCTTTTGCATTTGGTAGAACTAAACAGCAGTTTGCCTCTATTGGTTACTTTGTTAACTCAATGGTAATGAGAGCAGATTTATCAGGGAATCCCTGTTTTAGAGATTTTCTTTCCCAAGTCCACCAGACAGTTAAGGGAGCATTAGGTCATCAAAATTATCCCTTGGCTTTATTGGTAGAGAAGTTACAGGTAGAACGTGACTCCAGTCGTTCTCCTCTGTTTCAGGCTGCTTTTGTACTACAAAAATTCCTAAAATCTCAAGAACTGCAAAAAAAACTGTGTTTTGGCAGTAGCAAAAAAAACTTGATGAATTGGGGAGGACTTGAAGTAGAAGCATTTACATTTGATCAACAGGAAGGTTTATATGATTTATTCCTGGAAATGGTTGAAGAGGATTCCTCTCTGATTGGGTTCTTAAAATACAATGCTGACTTATTTTATGAGCAAACTATTGCCCGAATGGCTAGTCATTTCCAGAACTTGTTAGAAGGGATAGTCAATGATCCGCAACAGAGAGTAACAGCACTACCATTAATGACAGAGGTAGAGCGAGAACAGATATTGATAGAATGGAATAATACAAAAACAGATTACCCAAATGATAAATGTATCCATCAGTTATTTGAGGAACAGGTAGAGAAAACACCAGATGCAGTAGCAGTAGTATTTGAACAACAAAAGCTGACCTATTCTCAATTAAATAGCAAAGCTAATCAACTAGCCCATTATTTGCAAAAATTGGGAGTAGTTCCAGAAACCCTAGTGGGAATATGTGTAGAGCGTTCAGTAGAGATGGTAGTAGGTTTATTAGCTATACTCAAAGCCGGAGGAGCTTATATGCCATTAGACCCAAATTATCCAACTTCCCGTCTCAAGTACATGGTAGAAGATGCACAACTATCCATCATCTTGACTCAAGAAAAATGGCAGAATCATTTATTGGACACAAAAGCATCTGTAATCTGTTTAGATACAGATGAAGAAATTATTAATCAACAGAGTCAGCAAATACCCGAAAATCAGGTAACAGCTAATCAGTTAGCTTACGTCATCTATACTTCAGGTTCTACGGGTCAACCAAAGGGAGTAACTATTCCCCATCAAGGATTATTAAATCTAGTGTTCTGGCATCAACTTACTTTTGAAGTCAAATCATCAGACAAAGCGTCTCAAATAGCAGGAGTAGGTTTTGACGCCTCTGTCTGGGAAATCTGGCCTTACCTGAGTGCAGGCGCTTGCTTACACTTAGTCAACTCAGAAATTCGTCTGTCTCCAGAAGCACTAAGAAATTGGCTAATTTCAGAACAAATAACAATTAGTTTTGTGCCCACACCTCTATTAGAAAATTTGTGTTCCTTAGAATGGCCTGCACAAACAAAATTGAGAACTGTACTCACAGGAGGAGACAAACTGCACAAGTACCCATCGGTAGCTTTACCGTTCCGTGTATTTAATAACTATGGTCCAACAGAGAATACGGTTGTTACTACCTCTGGGTTGGTAGTTTCAGGTCAGGAGGGCAGTACTTTACCACCTATTGGTAAGCCAATATCCAATACCAAAGTATATATTTTGGATAAAAATTTCCAACCAGTGCCCATAGGAGTAGCGGGAGAAATTCATATCGGAGGAAATAGTTTAGCAACAGGCTATCACAACCGCCCCCAACTCACAGCCGAGAAATTTATTACCAACCCTTTTGACAAGTCACAAGCCACAAAGTTATATAAAACAGGAGACTTAGCACGTTATATTCCTGATGGCAATATAGAATTTATTGGTCGCATTGACCAGCAAGTTAAAATCAGAGGTTTCCGCATTGAAATTGGAGAAATTGAAGCTTTAGTTTCACAATATCCTGATGTCAAGGAAAATGTGGTTATTGCTCAGTCGGACCCAGCAGGAGACAAACGCCTGGTAGTCTATATAGTTCCTAAACAGGAATCTACTCAAGACACTTCCCTAATTCCTCAGATTCGCCAATTTCTAAAGCAAAAGCTACCTGAATACATGATTCCGGCAGCTTTCGTATTACTAGATGCTTTCCCTCTAACCCCCAACGGCAAGATTGATCGTCGTGCTTTGCCAGTTCCCGATACTGTTCCTTCAGGTATATCAACAGCTTATGTGACGCCTCAGACGGAAACAGAGCAACTTCTGGCTAAGATTTGGCAAGAGGTTTTACAGGTAGAAAAAGTGGGAATTCATGATAATTTTTTTGAACTTGGAGGTCATTCATTACTAACAATTAAAGTTCACACCAAGCTACAGAAAATATATGCACAAGATATCTCAATTGTCAAACTGTTTCAACACCCAAATATATCGGAATTTTCTAAATATTTAATTGATTTACAAAGGGGAAAAGTAACTGATTATTTAACTACTGGTCAAGCAAAGGCTCGTAGTGACAGGAAAACTTCGATGAAACAGCAAAGGTTACAAAGACAGCAAAATCGTAGACATAAATAAAGGATTTTTGATGAATAAAATGATTACTACAAATAATATTGATGATTCAGCGATCGCTATTATTGGAATTTCTGGTCGTTTTCCCAAGGCGAATAACATTGATACTTTCTGGAAAAATTTACAAGAGGGTGTGGAGTCTATTGAATTTTTCTCTGAACAGGAACTATTGAAGGAAGGGATCGACCCCAGCTTGTTAAAAAAACAGAATTATGTTAAAGCAGGAACTGTAATTTCAGACATCGATCTCTTTGATGCTAGTTTCTTTGACTATAATCCCAGAGAAGCTGAAATCATTGACCCACAACAACGCCTATTTCTGGAGTCTGCTGTTGAAGCACTAGAAGTTGCTGGTTATGACTCACAAACTTATGGGGGTGCTATAGGAGTTTATGCTGGTCTGAGTGAGAACGGTTACGCCCGCAATAATATCTATTCTCATCTAGAAAATTCAGAACCAGCAAACGTTTATCAATTTCTTTTGGGGAATGGTAATGATTTCTTATCAACCCGGGTTTCTTACAAACTAAATTTAACAGGACCAAGTATTACAGTTAAAACTGCTTGCTCCACTTCTTTAGTTGCTGTTCATCTAGCTTGCCAAAGTTTGCTCAGTGGTGAATGTTATATGGCTTTGGCAGGTGGTGTTTCCATTCAAGTTCCCCACAAAAAAGGTTATTTATATCAAGAGGGAATGATTATGTCTCCTGATGGACATTGCCGAACTTTTGATGCTAAAGCCAAGGGAACTTTAGTTGGTAATGGGTTGGGTATTGTGGTCTTGAAAAGATTAGAAGATGCGATCGCAGATGGCGATTACATTTATGCTCAGATTAAAGGTTCTGCTATCAACAACGACGGTTCATCAAAAGTTGGCTACACTGCTCCTAGTGTAGAAGGTCAAGCAGCAGTAATTCCTGAAGCCCAGTCAATAGCTGGGATTGACCCGGAAACAATTACTTATATAGAAGCTCATGGAACTGCAACTCCCCTAGGAGACCCCATTGAAATTGCAGCTTTAACCAAAGTGTTTCGAGGGACTACCGAAAAAAAAGGCTTTTGTGCCATTGGTTCGCTGAAAACTAATATGGGGCATCTAGATGCAGCAGCAGGGGTTGGTGGCTTGATCAAAACAGTTTTAGCCCTCAAACACAAGAAACTACCACCAAGCCTGAATTTTGAAACACCGAACCCCACCATTGACTTTGCTAATAGCCCTTTCTACGTTAATACCACTCTCTCGGAGTGGAACACCAATGGAACACCTCGTCGGGCCGGAGTAAGTTCTTTTGGTATTGGTGGTACAAATGCTCATGTAGTTCTTGAAGAGGCTCCTACTTTAGAACTATCCTCAGAGTCTCGCCCCTGGCAGTTGTTAGTGCTTTCTGCTAAAACAAATTCAGCTTTAGAAACAGCAACAACTAACCTTGCTGCGCACTTAAAACAGCATCCAGAAATTAATCTTGCAGATGTGGCCTATACCCTACAAGTAGGTCGTACAGCCTTCGAGTATCGCCAGATGTTAGTCTGTCAAGATATAGATGATGCCCTCAAAGCACTTTCTGCACCAGAAACTCAACCTGTATTTACTCACTATCAAGAGCCTACCGAACGACCTGTAGTGTTCATGTTTTCTGGTCAAGGGTCCCAATATGTAAATATGGCGCAGGAACTATACCAGACAGAACCAACCTTTCGCGCTCAGATAGATAGTTGCTCAGAACTACTGATTCCACATTTAGAAGTTGACCTGCGTCATATCCTCTATCCACAACCAGAAAAAATAGAGACAGCAACATTAAAACTGAAACAGACAGCGATCGCTCAGTCAGCAATATTTGTAGTTTCCTATGCTTTAGCAATTTTATGGCAAGAGTGGGGTGTGTCTCCTCAAGCAATGATTGGACACAGCATTGGTGAATATGTGGCAGCGACTCTTGCTGGTGTGTTTTCCTTAGAAGATGCTCTGGCTTTGGTTGCGAAACGGGGACAACTGATGCAGCAACAGCCACCAGGAGCAATGCTAGCCGTATCTATCTCAGAGCAAGAATGCCAAACTCTGCTAGGCGATCGACTTTCCCTAGCTGTTATTAACGGATTATCCCAATGTGTCATTTCAGGTCCAATAGAGGCGATCGATACTTTGCAGCAGCAGTTATCAGAACAAAAGGTAGAGTCTCGTCGCCTCCATACTTCCCATGCCTTTCATTCTCAGATGATGGAGCCAGTTGTAGAGCCATTCATAGAGTATATTAAACAACTACCGTTGCATCCTCCAGAAATTCCCTATATATCTAATGTCACTGGTACTTGGATTACAGCAGAGCAAGCAACAGATCCTAACTATTGGGCAAAACATCTACGTCAACCGGTACGCTTTGCTGAAGGTATACAGAAATTTTTGCGCGATCGTTCCCAAATCTTATTGGAAGTCGGACCAGGACGGACATTAAGTAGTTTAGCTAAACGGCATCCAGATAAAGCAGACGAGCAGATTTTACTAACTTCAGTACGCCATCCCCAAGAAAAGCGCTCCGATCTAGATTTCTTGCTGAATACATTAGGTCAACTTTGGTTAGCTGGAGTCAGGGTAGATTGGGAGGGATTTTACAGCCATGAAAAACGTTACCGCATTCCCTTACCTACTTATCCTTTTGAGCGCCAGCGTTACTGGGTGGCTCAGAGCAGAACTCCAAACCAGAATGTTCAACCCAAAACATCCAGACTTGAGAAAAAAACAGATCTGGCAGACTGGTTTTATATTCCATCTTGGAAACGCTCTAATAGTAATAAGACTAAGCCTATTATCCCCACTACGCATCTCGTGTTTGCTGATGAGTTTGGTTTGGGTGACAAAATAGTGCAAAAAATGGAAAGGGATGGTCAAAATGTTATTACAGTCAGAGTCGGGACGGAGTTTAAAAAACTAAGCGATCGCCTCTATAATCTTAATCCTGAACAAGAGGATGACTATCACGCCTTATGTCAAGAACTGCATGAACGGGACGAGTACCCAAAAACTATCCTTCATTTATGGAGTGTTGCCCCTAAGAGTAAGGATAAATTAGAAATTGAGTGGGTGGAAAAGTCACAAAATCTAGGCTTTTACAGCTTGTTGTTCCTTGCCAAGGCACTGGGAAGACAGCAGATTAATCGTAAATTGCTGCTAGGAGTAGTGACCAACAATATGCAGAAAATTGGCGACGAAGCTTTATTAAACCCAGAGCAAGCAACTGTAACAGGACCAATTCTAACTATTGGGCAAGAATACCCTAACATAATTTGTAGGAGTATTGATGTGGTGCTTCCAGATTCTGGAACCCTAGAGGAAGAAATGCTCATAGAGCAAATCACATCGGAATTAGCGATCGAGCAATCGGAGAAAATGGTTGCCTACCGAATGAGCGATCGCTGGGTGCAAACTTTTGATCCATTCAGATTGGAGGCAGGAGAGAAAACAAACCTACGATTAAAACCACAGGGAGTTTATCTAATTACAGGTGGGATCGGAGGTATAGGTATGATTCTAGCAGAACATTTTGCAAAAACTGTACAAGCAAAACTGATTTTGATTGGGCGTTCAAAATTTCCTCCCAGAGAAGAATGGTCAGAATGGTTAGCCAGTCACAATGCTCAAGACATTATCAGTCAAAAAATACATAAAATTCGGAAATTAGAAGCTTTAGGTTCTGAGGTTTTGAACATCTGTGCCGATGTCGCAAATCTCCAACAAATGCAAGATGCGGTCGCTCAAGCTCTCAAAAAGTTTGGTCAACTCAATGGAGTAATTCATGCAGCAGCAATAACTGGGGAAAAGTCATTTCAAACCATTGTCAAAGCTAGTAAAACAGATTGTGAACAACAATTTCAGCCAAAAGTCAAGGGTACTTTGGTTTTGGCTAAGACTTTGGAGAAACTTGAGCTGGATTTTTGTATTTTAATGTCTTCCTTATCATCAGTTTTAGGAGGGTTAGGTTTTGTTGCCTATTCTTCAGCAAATAGTTTTATGGATGCTTTCGTTCATCAACATAACCAGACAAGCGTTGTACCTTGGGTAAGCGTGAATTGGGATGGCTGGCAAGTTATGGAAGTGGCAAAACCCAATAAATCTGTGGGCTCTTCCTTAGCTGAATTAGCGATCTTGCCAGAAGAAGGTGTCAATGTTTTTCAAAGAATTTTATCCACAAATGGACTCGATCAGATAGTTGTCTCGACTGCCGACTTACAATATCGGATTAACCAATGGGTAAACCTTAAATTTTTACAACAGTCTGATAAATCTCAAACACCAAAACTTTCCTCATCCCACTCACGACCTAAATTGGCAACTTCCTATATTGCGCCACGGGATCAGACAGAGCAAACCATTGCTGAAATTTGGCAACAAAGTCTAGGGATTGAGCAAATAGGAATTGAAGATAATTTCTTTGAGTTAGGAGGAGACTCCCTCATAGCAGTTCAGGTAATTGATAAATTACGGGAAACCTTCCAAACTGAGTTACCTATAGAGGCTATCTTAAATACTGCTACTATTGCTCAACTTTCTGAATCAATTCAGGCAAGAACCTCATCGGAAAATATTCCAGGTCAGGAAACACCACAAGCACCTTCCTCCTTGCTGGTACAACTTCAAGCAGGGAGCAATAACAAACAGCCTCTTTTCTTATTACACGCTGTTGGCGGAACAGTTTATATATATAGGGAGCTAGCTAGTTTTTTAGACTCAGATATACCAGTTTATGGGATACAAGCACAGGGTTTAGATGAAAAAACAGAAGTACTTACCTCTGTTGAGGAGATGGCAACTGAATATATCAAAGCGATACGCACCGTTCAACCTAAGGGTTCATATTTTCTCGGAGGTACTTCCTTAGGAGGTCTTCTAGCTTTCGAGATAGCACAGCAACTCCATGCAGAAGGTGAAAATGTAGCATTGCTGGCTATGATCGACACTCCCGGTCCGGGTAAAATGCCAAAGAAATTAGATAGCGAAACAGAGATCATGGGTTTTCTTCTTGATACCCTATTCGAGTTAGACAACAGTTTTTTGTCCTTGAATTCTTTCCCACAAGTTGGCAATTTTGAAGATAAAGTAATTTATGCTTTGGAGCAAGCAAAGATTGCTAAGTTGATCCCCGATGATTTCCCGATATCTCAAACTCGTCAATTCATCCAAGTCTTCAAGGCAAATAAGGAGGCAATATGGAGCTACAAGCCACAGATATATCCTGGAAAAATTATCTTTTTCCGTGCTCAAGACAGGTGTAAAGAATACGACCGATTACATCCAGAATACCCCTGGATTGAGCTAGCTGCTTCAGGGATCGAGATTTACACAATTGGTGGCACCCACATTACCATAAATTATGAACCTTATATTCAGGTTATAGCAGAAAAAATACAGTTGTACTTTGAACAGAATAATTAGGGTTTGCTGATTAAAAATAAAAGCGTTGACACATGAATGTTTTAGCAATTTTAGGTCTGGAAAAAGTACCAGCTTTTCGGTTGAACCCACATTCCGCACGACAAAATGTAGTACATAAAGATGGGAAAACTTGAGTAAGTATTTAGACTGATAGTATGGGGTATGGTCAATTAATTCTGTTAACCAATCCCCTACCTTGCGCCCATTCCATAATCCTCCATCTAGCGCCCTCTCCTGGAGGGCCATTTCTAGTTGGGCTTGCCGTTCATCTGAGAGGAATCCTTTTGGCCCTGGATGTTGATGGCGACGATCTACCAATCCTTCTTTACCCTGCTGATTGTAGCGATGTGCAATTTGACGAATGGCCTCCAAACAATAGCCTGTAACTGAAGAAACTTATGAGTGTTGTTTTTCCTTTTGCGAGAAGCCAAATGATTTGGTATCTAGTCCTTTCTATTGGATCATAGGTAGCTCGGTAGTTTCTTTCTAGTTCATCTACACTTAGATGTTCTTGGATACTTAAGCGTCTTGGCATAATGGCGATCGCTCCGGGCGATTATAGCAATGTGCGCTAGCATATTTACATACTACACATCAAATACTAAAGTAGTATTATAGTTACTGTATGACCTATATTTTTCATAAATTACGCGATATAGCTGCCGCTAGGCTCCGCAATATCGGTCATGTAGTAGGAGTTTATGCTACACATAAAGACATTAGTAGTATGTGGATATGCCAGCACTTATTGCTATAATGGATGATTAATGAAAGACAACTTTTATGAAAACTAACAATAAATTTCTATCTTTGATAGACCTCCTACGTTATCGAGCAACGAATGAAGGTAACAAAAAAGCCTATACTTTTCTTTTTAATGGACAAACAGAAGCAAACAGTTTGACTTATGGAGAATTGGAAAGGAGGGCACGGGCGATCGCTGCTAAACTTGAGACAATGGGGATAGCTAAGGGGGAGCGAGCATTGCTGCTCTATTCACAGCCTCTAGATTTCATTTGTGCTTTCTTTGGATGTTTATATGCAGGAGTCATTGCTATACCAGCTCCCCCGCCTGATGCAATTCGGTTGAAGCGAACTCTGCCTAGACTTCAAGCTTTTGTCAAGGATGCCCGAGTTTCTATTGTGCTGACTAAATCTGAAATTTATTCTCTGTTCTCAGATGAATGGAAAAAAAATTTTGAAGATCATAATATACTATGGTTATTTACTGAGGAGATATCAGACGAACTAGCAAGCCAATGGCAGGAATTTAAAATAGATCTAGATGGTATAGCTTATTTACAATATACTTCTGGGTCTACATCCACACCAAAAGGCGTTATAATTACCCATAACAATTTAATGCACCATTCTGCCTACATCAAGCAGGCTTGGAACTACACTTCGGATAGTGTTGCAGCTACTTGGATGCCTTACTTCCATGATTATGGTCTAATTGATGGACTGATACAGCCAATTTATTCTGGTATTACTTGTTATGTCATGTCATCATTAGCCTTTATTAAAAAACCAAGCTGCTGGCTGGAAGCTATTTCTAAGTATAAGGTAACCCATAGCCAAAGCCCAAACTTCGGCTATGACCTCTGTATTCAGAAAGTTAGCTCGGAACAATTATCTGAGTTAGACCTGAGGAGTTGGAGAACTGCTAGTAATGGAGCAGAGCCAATTCGTAAAGATACTATAGAAAAGTTTATTCAAAAATTTGAACCCTGTGGTTTCCAAGCTACAGCTTTTTATCCAGCTTATGGCCTTGCAGAAGCAACCTTACTAGTAGCGACTAAACCTCACAGTAATGTGCCTCAAATCACCCCAGTTGTGGCATCAGCCTTAGAGAAAAATCAGATTGTTGAGGGGGATACTAATCAAAAGGGAAATCGATATGTGGTTAGTTGTGGCTTCCCGATTTGTAACACAAATGTAATGATAATTAATCCCAATACTTTAATTAGATGCTCATCAAATGAAGTTGGCGAAATTTGGGTATCAAATTTGAGTATTGCTCAAGGTTACTGGAATAGACCAGAAGAGACAAAGCAAACATTTAAGGCTTATACAGTAGATACTGGTGAAGGTCCATTTCTACGTACTGGTGACTTGGGTTTCATCAAGGATGGTCAGCTGTTTATCACTGGGCGCTTGAAGGATGTAATCATCATTCGAGGCCACAATCATTATCCTCAGGACATTGAATTTACTGTTGAAAATAGTCACCCATCATTGCGTAAAAATTCAGGGGCTGCATTTGGGATTGAGGTAGATAACGAAGAGAAACTAGTCGTTGTTCAGGAGGTTCAACGAAGTTGGCTGCGAGAACTGGATTTCAATGAAGTAAATGGAGATATTCGTCAGGAATTGATGGCGCAACACGAACTACAGGTTTATGCGATCGCATTGCTCAAGTCAGGGAGCATTCCTAAAACTTCAAGTGGCAAGATAATGCGTCGCGCTTGTCGAATTAAGTTTATAGAAGGAACTTTGGAAGTTATAAATTCAGGTGGTGGTAATCCAGAACACTTAAGAAGACTAACTATTATGAGTGTTATGAGGGCAAGTCCAAAAAATGGGATGCATCTGGGGTAGGGACAAGAAAGCAAGGGGTGACAAGCTATACGGACTAAATATAACGTTCGTGTAACGGGGGGCAATGAGTCATTAAAAATCTCTGAAATCCCTCACGGGGTGAAAAACCCCTCAAAACTATTATATCATGTCCGGTAGCATCCTTTGTGTATAATAGAAGAAGAAAAAAATAATGCCCCAGAGCGATCGCTGTTTCATTAAGTTGATACATCG